>CAZHZH010000089.1:0-3763 GCA_964537205.1 uncultured Bacteroidaceae bacterium | reverse complement strand
TCCTTGATGCCGGTCAGCAACTCCTCATAGTCGGGGTCGGTCAGTTCAAGTTCGAACCGGAACCATGGGATGTTTCTCGCAGCCACAGCCTCTGCGCCTTCACCCAGTCGCAAGCGATAATCCCAGTGATGACAGAGTTGTTCCTCGCCGGTATATACATAGTCGGTGTTCACTACAACGCAAGTGATGACGCCGTTGGCAGGCTGATGACTGAGGTCGATGCTCATGTTGCCGCAACGAACCATCTGGCTGTAATAGCAGTTGCCGTCCTTGTCGGCGTAGCAGAGGAATGCGCGCAGGTTGCTGTCCTCTGGTCGGAACTCTACATTCGCCCTGTCGCCAGTCACATGGATCGGAATGTAGTTGGCTCCGCTCCAACCCGGGTTGGTCAGCGTGTCGGGAGCCATCCAGCCAGCCGTGTCGTTCAGTTCCACCTCTTGATACGGAGTGAGCATTGTAGGAGCCACGTCAATCCAATACGGAGAATACTCCTCCTGTATCCATGTTCCGAAGTTGTCGATAGCCACCTGCCGGTACGAGTCCCTCCACTCGCCCAAGTCGAACCAAGCGAGTCTTGCGCGGTACTGGGCCACGATGTCGCGCATGTCCTCGTCACCTATAGAGTCGCCGAGAGTTTCCAACACACGGTTCTTGCAATAACGCCAAATCCAAGGCACCACGTTGTTGCCGCATACTTGTGAAAGTACGAACGGGAACACGTCGGCATATTGCGAGCCGCCGGAAAGGTTCCTCCATGTACACAGTTGCTGTCCGCTACTGTTGTAACGGTTCACGCGCTGTGCTGCCGGACCTCCATACGAGCCATCCTGCAACCAACCCGAATAACACTCGATTGGTTGGTGGGGCGTAAGTACAGGCGCCGCGTTCAGCCAGCCGGCCGTTCCGTGAACACCGTCACGTTGAGCCGACACTTGAGCTTGAAGCCAAACATTGCCTCCTTCGTGGAACCATGACGAACCTTGACACGCGCCGAGGTCGGCGAATATGGCATGGATTCCCTCATGGACCATAGCCCCGCGCTGGTACTCGCCATCACTCCACTTTGAATCCGCGTCGCTGCGGAAGCGGCTGAATGGATAGTATGACGCCCACACGCAAGCGTATGTCTTTCCATCGACCCAAGTGGCTCCTTGATATCCGCCGGCTACAGTATTGTCGGTATCATCGTTTGCAAGTCCGGAGCCGAAAATGTAGATAAATGACTTGTAACCATCGCGTGCGCTCAAGTCTGGCGGCCATCCCATCACTTCGCGCATGTAGTAGAAGTCGTAGTCGTACCTGTCAACCATGTTCTTTGCCGCATCATAGACCGTAGCGGAGTCTGTTCCCACTTCCGTGTTAAGGTTGTCGCCCCAGAATACAGACCACCATCCGCCGTAAGGGTCGCCGTCTTTCTGTTCGCTTGCATAATAGTTGGCCGGAGTGCCGTCCTTCTTTGAGAAGTTGTGAATCTTCGCGGGAACACCCAATGAAGGATATTCAGTGTGGAAGTCGTATGACAGTTTGGTATAAGTAGGCCATATCAAGAACTCGCCGGCGTGTTCTTGTACATCCACGAAATAATCGTAACTTTTGATGGAAGTCTTGCCGTTGGCGTCAGTCAGGCGAACTGAAAGAACATATTGTCCGTCATCATCGTATTCCGCATTTTCAGCCAATACGAAATCAGCGTTCGTCTTGTAACTGCTAAGGTTCTTTGTAGCGTACTTCTTTGATTCAGTATCCCAATAATACTTTTTCCACTGATATCTGGCGGTAGGGTACTTCGCCTTGTCGATAACCTCACAGCTGAGGGTGATCTTGTCTCCAGCGTTGACTTGGATGAAGTTTTGGCTCTTAGGATTCTGTTCGTTCTGACGTACGACAGGACGTACAAGCCATCCGTCGGTGATGCTCGACCTGCCCACTACGTATGGCTGGTCGGTAGTGACCGACTCCGCGCTTCCTGCCTCGCCGATTGTCACATTGAACACGTAAACGATAGTGTCGGAATTGTATATGAGAGCTTCCTTTACGGTGTAGGTTGAGTCAACCTCCGTGTTGGCTTCCGTGTTGTGCGACACAAGGAAGTCTGGCTGGTCCCACACCACTTTGATACAGTAGTTCTTCGACCTCGCGGTAGTGATGCCGGTTTGTGTGAACCAGTGGCCTTTTTCACCAGTCACACCAGTAGTGCTGCTCTCGTAGAATGTCTCCTTGCCGGTAGATGAACCAACCCAAGTGGCTTTCAAAGTCATGGAAGAAAGGGACGTCACACCGACGAGGCTTTTTGTCAGTGTTTTCTTGACGGTGCAAACACTTGGAGCCGTAGCGCCCACAGGACGCCGCACATCAAAACTATACGTGTACCTCTTGCCGGCGGACGCTGTCATTGATGTTATAATCAGCATCAAAAGAACTCCGAATCTTATACTTGAAGTTTTCTTTTCCTTATTCATATACATTATTATTAATTATAAATTGACTCATCTTAGGTTGCCGGAATGTCTTTCAGGCAACCTAAGACAATGTATTAATTATTTTACGAGGACCTTCTTGCCATTCACAATGTAAATGCCCTTAGTAGGTCGGCTGACCTTGCGTCCTGCGAGGTCGTATATAGTCCGGCCTTCATCAGCAGTCTTGCCTGTCGCTATCTCATTGATTCCGCTAGGGTTGGATGAGATGGTCAGGTTGAACACGTAACGTTTGCCGTTATACTCGGCGCACAAGGTAGGCGTGTAAACACCGTCTGTGAATGCGTATGTGCGGAAGCAGTCCTCGCCGCAATCCGAGCCGACGGCGCTGAGGAATTCAACGGAATATGCCTTGCTGTCCTCATCTGTTGTAGGATTGCCGTCCGCGTCAAACCAGAAGCCGTACATCTCGTCCTCATAGCCGTCGGTGGTGAAGCGTCCGCTTGCCAGGCGTATTTTCCATGTCACATTCTCACGGAACTCATCCTCGTCGCATCCGAGAGCGTTGTAACACGCGGTCATATCTACCGGAGTCTCAGCATAGTCACCACCGTCTTCAGAATACAGTGGCAAGGCCTCCTCTTCGCTTCCTACGAATTCATGGTTCACCACTTCGTCCACGTATTCAACATATATCTCATAGTGTATGTACTTCTTCGTGTCCGGATTTACCAACCAGAAGTTGCCGACATAGTTGTCGCCCACCTGATTGAAGTTAGGCTGTTTAATGAAGTGGAACTTCGCTTCAGAAGCAGAATAAAGTATGGCATACGAGTTCTGTCCGTCGTAGGCGTGTACGTAGCTTCCTTTCATCCAGAACGCAGGCCAAGGGTCGCATGTGTATGAGTCGGAAATCAAAGTGGCTCCGTCGTCTCTCTCTTCTTCTCCAAGGAATGTGTAGCTGCCTTCGCCGAGAAGCTCTTTCAAGTGGTCGGCACCCAGCTGAATACCTTCGGTGTCATGTTCGTTGGCCCACTCACCGTCTGGCACAATTTGGAATTCATACATTTCGTCTGCCGCAAGCTCGTATGTCGAAAGGTCGTATGTCGGCTTTTCGATGATGTTCACGGTGACGTTGAGCTGGTAGTGTGACTGCTTGCCCACAAAGTAAAGGCGCAACGTGCGTACATCGCCTATTGAGGCGGTGTTAGGATATTGGCCGAAGTTTAGAGTTGTGAGTCCGCCAGACGGTTCTACAGAAATATAGGCGCCGCTTCCCCATGCGATTACAAAGCCGTCCTTGTCGAGCCAGTAGCCGCCGTTGCTCGCGGTCGTGTTTGTCGATA
>CAZHZH010000088.1:0-10815 GCA_964537205.1 uncultured Bacteroidaceae bacterium | reverse complement strand
TAATAATAACCGATGGGCAGAGTTCAATATGCTATAAATTAATTCCGCCAATGCGTTAATATATATCTTTTTCCAACATTTCCTTTGCCAGTTAATAAAAATGGCGTACCTTTGCAGCGATAAACGTGGACAGATTTGGGCAGCTTGCAACCACTCAAAAAAATGCTAAATACGACAATCAAATGCCATTTACATAGCTTTAATTGTTTGCATCAATTCCCAATTTCTCCCACTAATTTTATTAATAACAAAGTAACAACAAAATTAGTATGGGCTATTTATTTACTTCGGAATCAGTAAGCGAAGGGCATCCCGACAAGGTTGCCGATCAGATTTCAGATGCCATATTAGACAACTTCTTGGCATTTGACCCTAACTCAAAAGTCGCTTGTGAGACACTTGTTACAACCGGACTTGTGGTTGTCGCTGGTGAGGTGAAATCAGAAGCATACATCGATTTGCAAAAAGTAGCAAGAGATGTCATAAGGCACATAGGATATACAAAAGCCGAATACAAGTTTGAAGCGGAAAGCTGTGGAGTTATATCCGCCATCCACGAACAAAGTTCAGACATTAATCAGGGCGTGGATAAAAAAGAAAAGGAAAACCAGGGGGCAGGAGATCAGGGCTTGATGTTTGGATATGCGACAAATGAGACACCTAACTACATGCCAATATCACTTGACCTTAGTCACCATATATTAAGGACTCTTGCAGATATAAGGCGCGAGGGTTCACAAATGACTTACTTGCGGCCGGACAGCAAGAGCCAGGTAACCATTGAGTACGATGACGACGGCAGGCCGGTAAGGATCGATACGATTGTAGTTTCAACCCAGCACGATGAATTCCTGGATGACGAGAAGGCGATGCTTGAGCAGATAAAGTCGGATATAAAAAACATCCTGATTCCGCGTGTCGTCAGTGAGATTCATGAGGACCGTATAAAGCGGCTCTTTACCAATGACATCAAGTATTATGTAAATCCAACGGGAAAGTTTGTTATCGGTGGTCCACATGGAGACACCGGGTTGACCGGACGGAAGGTGATTGTTGATACCTATGGTGGGAAAGGCGCACACGGAGGAGGAGCTTTCTCGGGAAAGGATCCAAGCAAGGTGGATCGTTCGGCTGCGTACGCGGCACGTCATATAGCCAAAAACATGGTGGCCGCAGGAGTTGCCGATGAGATGCTCGTACAAATTAGTTATGCAATAGGCGTGTCGCATCCTATTAGTATATATGTCAATACGTATGGTCATTCTAAAGTGGGGCTGTCTGACAGCGACATCGCAGAATGGATAAGGACCACTGATTTGTTTGATCTTAGTCCGTACGCCATAGAAAGAGATCTGAAACTGCGCAAACCTATATATACAGAGACTGCGGCCTACGGACACATGGGGCGAGAACCTAAAGTCGTCACAAAACATTTCTTCAGCCCATATAAATCGGGAGGTTCTTTGGACATGGAAGTGGAGCTGTTCACTTGGGAGAAATTAGATCTTGTTGACCAAATAAAGAAGGCGTTCAATCTAAAATAATGCTCGGACAGGAAGTTGGAGTAGAGGGAACCGGCAGAGTATATCTGCTGATGAATGACAACATCATAACTATAGGTGTCATCCTGCTGTTTGTGTTGTTTACATTTGTGCTGTACAGAAGCAGAATAGTATTCCTGTACAGATTCAGTACGTTTTTCTCTTCACGTCAGATCTATGCGCCAAATGAAATAAAGACAAGCGAACAGGAACTTGTAGATATCATAACCTTGATATTAATCGGATGCCTGTCTGTAAGTGTGATCTTCTACTCTGACTTTATATATGCCGAGCATTCAGGACCGCGATACGACCTCCTGTCGTATATCTTCATCTGTATAACCCTCTATATTGTCGCTAAATGGTTGATTTATTCGTTGATTAATTGGACTTTTTTCAATACGAGCAAGGGTCAAAGCTGGACTTCCGCCGTTTTCTTCTCGATCGCCGTGGTCTCCACTATCGCGTTCCCTTTATCTTTGTTGCAAATCTATCTTAGCATCAAAATCTTTGACATTACGTTTTGTATAGTCGCAGTTGTCATTTTGCAGAAAATACTATTGTTATTAAAACTTTATGTTAACTTCCGCCCTCAACAATATGGTTGTGTGCTATTTTTTTTGTACTTTTGCAGCGTGGAAATAATGCCGCCGTTAATAGTGTGGCGAATTTTAAAAGAAATGACATTGCAATAAAATGCAAAAACCAAACATCTTATGGCAAGAAAGATTTTAGTCTCACAACCAAAACCTCAAACAGAAAAGTCCCCGTACTTTGACATTGCTGACAAATATGGCGTTGAAATCGTGTTCAGACCGTTCATACGCATCGATCCGATGCCTGTAAAGGACTTCCGTCAGCAGAGAGTCTCTATTTTAGACTATACTGCAATTGTTTTTTCATCACGTCATGGTATTGATCATTTCTTCAGGCTATGTAAGGAATTGAGAATCACTATTCCTGAAACAATGAAGTATTTCTGCAAGTCAGAGATGATCGCCTTGTATTTGCAAAAATACATACAATATAGAAAGCGCAAGGTGTTCTTTCCCGTTTCTGGTAATATGGATGATCTAATCCCGATCATGGTTAAGCACAAAGCTGAAAAATACCTCGTCCCCCAGTCCTCGAAACATGATAACGAATTAAAAGACAAGCTTGACCAGGCCGGACTCAATCATACCGAGGTCGTCATGTATTATACAATACAGAATGATTTCGCTCCTAACGAGCCGTTCGACTACGATATTCTTGTGTTCTTCAGTCCCGAAGGATTGCATTCCCTGCTTAGGAACTTCCCTAATTTCGAACAGGGTGATATTGCAATAGCGTGTTTAGGAACCAAGACTATAGAGGAAGCGGAGAAACTCAATATAAGGGTCGATATGAAGCTAACCCCTGAGTTGCGTTCTGTTCCAGCGATAATTGAGGACTATCTGAAAAAGCATCAGTAAATAAGATTGTGGCTTAAAGAATTATTCAGTATACATATTTGAATTGTTACCTAAAGGGACACTTAGGAAATCAGAACGAATAACAAGCAAACTGCTTGTTGATCGTTTATTTGAAAAAGAGAATGCATGCTTTATGACGTTCCCTTATAGGGTTATATATGCGAAAATCGCAAAATGCGACGTGCCTGCGTCCATAATAATAAGTGTTCCTAAGAGGCGGTTTCATAAAGCAGTAGATCGAAACCGGATAAAAAGATTGACACGAGAGGCGTATCGATGCCAAAAAAACGGTTTGTATGAAGCGTTGCAAGGCAAGGATTACAGCGTGGCGGTCGCCTTTATATATAATTCTCCACAAGTTTGCTCATACAAAGGAGCCTGTAAAAGTATTGCCAAGTCAATTAACAAGATAGCGGGTGACTTATGAAAAGGATTTGGACAATTATAAAGAAGTCGATAGGAACCATGCTGATAGTGCCAATCTTTTTCTATCAGAAATGTATATCACCAATGTTTCCCCCTTGTTGCAGATTCACTCCGACTTGTTCGCAGTACGCTATTGAGGCAATAAGGAAGCATGGTCCTTTTTATGGATTGTTCTTGGCGGTCAAGCGCATACTTCGTTGCCATCCGTGGGGCGGTTCGGGATATGATCCCGTACCATAATTCCATAGTATAAGCCTATGATTCCGTATATAAATATCCATACTCATCGCAAGCCTGTATCGTCCGATGAATTGGGAGTTGTCAATTGTAGTTATGACGATGAGGTTATAGATTGTTGTTCGGTCGGCATACATCCTTATCTGTCTGTTTACGCGACAGATGACAAGGGATTTATTGATAAAGGCATGCAGGAAGTTGAGAGAAAGTCTTTACTCCCTGAAGTGGTAGCGATAGGCGAATCCGGACTTGATGCTATGAGAGGCGCGTCATTAAACATTCAAATGGATTTGTTTAAGCGGCAAATAGTTGTAGCCGAAGAATCAGGTAAATTCCTCATTATCCATTGTGTAAAGCGGTACGATGAAGTGATCCAATTAAAAAAACAAATGCGTCCACGTCAAAAATGGATTCTTCATGGTTTCCGGAAAGGTCAGTATTTGGCAGGCCAGCTGATTAAACAGGGTATCGACCTGTCTTTTGGGCATCATTACGATGAGGATGCCGTCAAACTCGCCTATGATGCAGGATGTTTGTGGCTGGAGACCGATGAAATGGAAATGGATATAAAAGAACATTACAATGAAATTGCAATGGTTTTAGGCGTTTCCGTCAATGAGCTTAAACTCAATGTAATCGGCAGAGCATCTCGGTTATCGTCAAAGTTTCGCCTGGTATAATCAAATCCGGACTTATTTGCGACAATGGAAGAAGGACGAATTGCCTTTCTTTCATCTTCGGATGGGGAATTGTCAGTTCGTGTGTGGACAGAATGATGTCGTCGTATAACAAAATATCTACATCTATTATTCTGTCATGATAAATCCCTCCTGTTGATTTATGCAGCCTGCCAAGATCGCGCTCTACCTCTTGCGTAAGTTGTAGTACCTTGTACGGAGACTCTGTCGTATCAATCACTATTACGGCATTGACAAACATGTTGTCGCTTTTAAAACCCATAGGTTTTGTTATGATAAAATCGGATGTGGCCACAACGTGACCAATCCGATTCTCTATTAATTTGATTGTTTGCTCAATGTTCTTTCGCTTGTCTCCCAAGTTAGAGCCAAGTCCGATAAAGACTTTATGCATTTTTTTCGTTCATTGATTATTCAATAATGAGCAACGCGTCTCCGTATCCTCCAAAATGGTAACCCTCTTTCACGGCGACCTCGTATGCGTTCTTTACATTCTCGTAGCCGCCGAAGGCACATTGCATCATGTACATGAGAGACAATGGCAGTTGGAAGTTTGCGACAAAGGCGTTTGCTACTCCAAATTCGTATGGAGGGAAAATGAACTTGTTAGTCCATCCTTCGTACTCCTTAAGTATGCCACCAGGACCCACTGCGGTCTCAATCGCGCGCATTGTCGTAGTTCCAACCGCGCAGACGTTGTGTCCTTCTGCCTTCGCGTTGTTCACCATTTCGCACGATTCCTTGTTGATGAACATCTCTTCGCTGTCTGTTTTGTGCTTGGATAAGTCTTCAACATCGATTTCCCGGAAGTTCCCAAGACCCGCATGAAGCGTTATGAACGTCCTGTCAACTCCTTTGATTTCCATGCGTTTCAGAAGTTCGCGTGAAAAATGCAGTCCGGTTGCAGGGGCTGTTACCGCACCCTCCTTCTCCGCGTATATCGTTTGAAAATTTATCATGTCTTCGGGAGTAACGGCTCTGAGCTTTCTTATCTCATCTGTTATCGGAGCCTCGCCAAGCGAATACAAGGTGCGTTTGAATTCTTCGTGAGGGCCATCGTAGAGGAATCTGAGCGTGCGGCCCCGCGAAGTGGTATTGTCTATAACCTCGGCTACCAAAGAGTCGTCAGGTCCGAAATACAGTTTGTTGCCAATCCTAATCTTTCTCGCAGGGTCAACCAAAACATCCCAAAGCCTCATTTTTTCGTTCAATTCACGCAGCAGGAATACTTCGATCTTTGCACCTGTCTTTTCCTTGTTACCATAAAGCCTTGCCGGGAAAACCTTGGTATCGTTCATGATGAATACGTCTTTTTCATCGAAATAATTGATTATATCCTTGAACAGGCAATGCTCTAAATCTCCATTTGATTTATGCAGTACCATTAAGCGGGCCTCGTCTCTGTTGAATGGCGGTTCCAAACCAATGTTCTCGTCAGGGAGTTTGAATTTAAATTGTGAAAGCTTCATATTGTTATATATTAACTATCTGTGTATTATCTGTTTCGATATTTTGTGAATCAAGCCAATTGTCGAATTCATTGATGTCAATGCAATCGGCCAATGTGTAATTGCCTACGCGAGTCCTGCACAACTCTGTCAGGTAAGCTCCTGTACCCAACGCTTTGCCGATATCCCTTGCCAGTGCCCTTATATATGTTCCTTTGCTGCAAACTATGCGAATCGTTATCTTGTTTGGTATGTCGCATTCGATCAATTCGATTTCGTCGATCGTAAGGGGTTTGGCCTTTATGTCCACAGTCACGCCTTGACGCGCCAGTTTATATGCGCGCTTGCCGTTTACTTTTACTGCTGAATAGGCTGGCGGCACTTGCATGATTGTACCTAAAAACGCCTGCAGGGTATTTTCGATTAAATCGTGCGTTATGTGGCTGGTGGCATATATTGCGTCTTCCTCTGTTTCTCTATCAAAAGATGGGGTGGTCGCACCCAGCTTGAGCGTTGCCATGTACTCCTTTGTCCCTGTTTGCAACTGCTCTATCATTTTAGTAGCTTTGCCTGTGCAGACAATCAGAACGCCTGTTGCCAATGGATCAAGTGTGCCTGCGTGCCCAACTTTTAGTTTGTTTGTCTTCAAACGGTTTTTGAGTGCGCCTCTCACTTTGGATACAAGGTCGAAAGACGTCCAGGTGTAGGGCTTGTTAAAGCATATAATTTCTCCTCTTTGTGGGTTCATTTACATTGCTGATTAAACGTTCGCTAAGTTTGGCGGCAACATCAAGCGAGCAGTTGCCAGATAATGGTGGCTAAGCCCACGACTGCACAATAAGCGGCAAAATATATCATCTTACCTCTTTTAACAAGGTTGATCATCCATTTGCATGCAATACAGCCGACTACGTAAGCGGCGATGAAACCAACGAGTAAAGATAATGGCGAGATGCCGGCCATGGCTTCCTCCACTCCGTTTTCAATGATATCCTTGCAATCGAGTAGAGCCATGCCGAGAATTGGTGGGATTGCCATTAGGAAAGAAAACTCAGCGAGCTTTTCCTTTGAGTCACCCAATATTAAGCCTGTTCCGATAGTACTACCAGAACGGGACAAACCAGGCAACACCGCTATTGCTTGTGCTATTCCTATTATGAATGCGTCTACAATTGAGATGTGCTCTTTTTCTCTTGGTTTCGCAAAATATGAGAACGAGAGCAATGCCGCGGTTACCAACAGGCATACTCCAACCACCATAAGGCTCTTAAATTGCTCTTCTACGAAATCCTTGAAGAATAAACCGACAATGCCGATCGGTATCATCGAGACGATGATGTTCAGCAGGTAGTTTTGCTCGTCGTTTAAGCGTGTCAGTCCATGCCGGCTCGGAATAAAGTCTTTCCCGCGCTTGCATGCGCCGATGAACAACCATACGATTTCTTTCCATAAGATTGTAAGTGTGCTCAAAACTGTGGCGACATGCACGACTACCGTGAATGGCATGATTTGATCTGGATCTTCAATGCCCAACAACTGTCCGGCAATCATCAAATGACCGCTGCTGCTGACCGGTAAATATTCTGTCAGCCCTTGGAATATCCCCATGAATAGGGCTTGCAACCAATCCATAGCCTAATTAATTGTTTGTTGAACTGACCTTGTGCTTGCTATGCCCGCTTTTTGGCTTTACCAGTATCGCAATTATTACGAACAGAAAGCCTACGAGGCTTGTCAATGGAGCTACTTTAATTCTCAAGTCACTGAATATGTCCGCATTGAATGCTTCTTCTGTCGTACCGTCTCCAGCCATGAGTATGAACCCTGTGACTATGATGACAATTCCTATGCCCAGCAGAATGTAATTAATCGGACCAAAAGCCAAATCTGATTTGTTCATTGATTTAGGATTTAATATGTATAACGTATAATGATTACTTAAATATGATAGAGTTCGTTACTACTCATCTTCAGATACTTTGAAAGAGAGAAGAATGTGCAAAGGAAGGTGATCAACAATCCGAATACAAGTACTGACACGCCGACGATTGTCATCACTTTCATGTCGATGACAGCGTTGATTTCAGGTTCGTATGTTCTTGCCCAATACACGCCGCCAATAATTACAGCGTCGGCTATAATCGCCGAAACGATGCCCAATATCAAGCCTTGGTTAAGGAAGGGACGCCGGATAAATCCCCAACTCGCACCGACTAATTTCATGGTGTTGATAAGGAATCTGCGCGAGAAAATGGTGAGGCGCACCGTGTTGTTGATCAAGGCGAATGATATGTATGTGAACAGGGCCGCTATTATAAGGAGTATAACGCTGAATTTGCGTATGTTTTTGTTCACGGAGTTCATAAGTTCCTTCTGATATATGACATCCATTACTTTGTTGGTGGCCTTCAATTGTTTTGCAATCTGGTTGAGGCTGGCGTTGTTGGCGTACTCAGATTTTACTTTGATTTCAAAAGAGGCGGTGAATGGATTGTACCTTAAGAACTCTGATGGGTCGGTTCCCATTTCCACACACTGATCGTGAAGGGCTCTTTCTTTCGATATGTATTTTAGTGACTTCACATATTGCTGTGACTCCAACGATTCCTTAAACGATTCGATCTCGCCTTGTGATATATCGTCGTTGAGCAACACGCTGATGTTGATGTTTTCCCTCACATAGTCCGAAAGGTTTCGGGCCGTAAATACAAACAGGACGATTGTCCCAAGCAATATCAGAACCAGAGTTGTACTTATGAGTGCTGTAACAAATTGTGTACTCAGCAAACCCGAAGCCTTGTTCTTTGCCATTTCTGTGTATGTTTATTGTTTATTATTCAAATACTTCCTCGCCTTTCAGTGTCGCTGAACTCGAGCCTGTTATTCTTACTTTTACCATGTCACCAATATGGTGGCCGCCCTTATTGAATACTACCACCTTGTATTGCTCGGTTCTTCCGAACAATTGCTCATGCGACCTTTTGCTGAACCCCTCGACCAAGACTTCAAACGTCTTGCCTATATCCTTGCGGTAGCTTTCCGCGGACAACTGGTTCTGTAGGGCGATAAGCTCATTCAAACGGCGTATTTTGGTCTCCTCTGGTACGTTGTCGGGCAAATGCTTTGACGCATATGTGCCTGGACGCTCAGAGTACTTAAACATAAACGCTCCGTCGTACTTGCATTCCCGCATGAGCGATAGTGACAGCTGGTGGTCTTCTTCTGTTTCGGAGTGATACCCGCAGAATATGTCTGTTGTAAGTCCGCAATCAGGTATGATTCGGCGTATTGCGTTCACTCTGTCTAAATACCACTCGCGTGTGTACTTACGGTTCATAAGCTTCAATATGCGGTTACTTCCGCTTTGTACGGGCAAATGTATATGGTTGCATACATTGGGATAATCCGCTATTACGTGAAGGGTCTCGTCGCTCATGTCTTTTGGGTGAGAGGACGTGAAACGTATGCGCATATTGGGAACCAACTCAGCGACTCTTTTTAGCAATTCGGGAAAGCCGATGCCCTCATTACCGCCGCTATTTTTCGGCATAAACTTGTATGAATTCACGTTCTGTCCTAACAATGTCACTTCCTTATAGCCTTTTGCTTCAAGGTCATGCACCTCGTTGAGAATGCTTTCTACGTCACGGCTGCGTTCTCGTCCGCGAGTGTATGGCACTATGCAGTAATGGCAAAAATTGTTGCAACCTCGCATTATGCTGACAAAGCCTGAAATATGATTGCCGCATATACGTTCTGGAATGACCTCTCGATATGTTTCTGTCGTTGAAAGCTCCACGTTTATGGCCTTGTGTCCGGCTTCAACAGCGGAGAACAGCTCTGGAAGTTGGAGGTATGCGTCCGGACCCGCTACCAAGTCCACATGATGGTGCGCTATCAAATCTTCCTTTACATTCTCCGCCATGCAACCAACTACGCCGATAATCATCTTCTTCTTTTTCCGCATGGCATGTAAGGCGTCAAGCCGGTTGAATATTTTCTGCTCGGCGTTCTCTCGGACAGAACATGTGTTCAGCAACACCGCGTCTGCACCGTCTATCGTATCCTGGCTTTCATAGTCTGCCATCTTCATCACCGAAGCTATCACTTCGCTGTCAGCTACGTTCATTTGGCAGCCGTATGTTTCAATATATAGCTTCTTCATCAGGCATAAATATCCAATTTCGCTGCAAAGGTACGAATAAAAAGTTATATATCGATACTATGAAAATGAAAAAACCGGATTATCATCGTTTTTTTAGGGGTGTTTCCCTCTCTTATAAGGAAACGGCGGCTTCTGGTTTGATGTTACGGAGGCCGCCATTAATTATGGAGCGGTGTTGGCGCATATTTGATTTGATCAGGCAATTTCACGCTTATGAATTAAACCTTTGACAAACTTGTTAATCATATGAATGTAACAAAACAAATAACAGTAACAAATTAAAAGTACAAACGTTATGAAGAAATTACTAATAGCACTTGTAGCTATGATCCTTACTACTGGTGTTTTCGCACAGGATCAAAATGGACAAGGTGGTCCAAGGCAACGTCGTGAATTCAATCCTGAAGAGATGGCAACGCGCCGCGCAGACCGTTTGAAGGAGACTCTTTCCTTGACTGACGAACAGTATGCGAAAATTAAGGAATACTATACTGAGCAGGGCAAGGCTCAACAGGAGCAGATGAAGAAAATGATGGAAGGCGGCCAACAGGGACAGCAAATGGACCGTGAGGCTATGATGAAGGAAATGGAAGCGCGCCGTGCCGCTGAAACCAAGGCTTTGAAGGAAATCCTTACTGAGGATCAATACAAAAAGTACGAAGAGGCTGAGAAAGAAATGCGCTCGCGGTTTGGTCAGGGCGGACCTCGTGGCGGTCAGGGCAATCGCGGAGGTGAACGCCAACAAGGAGAAAATCAGAATAATGCACAGTAATTATTAAACGAAGTTCCCCAATAAGTTAATATATACATAAAGGTTTTGATTTTAAATTGGAAGGCTGGTACAAC
>CAZHZH010000087.1:0-10868 GCA_964537205.1 uncultured Bacteroidaceae bacterium | reverse complement strand
TCCATTGACCTGCGGGAGCTTGTTCCGGCACCACAATATCTCTAATAATCCATCCCTTTTTGACAGCCGTCTGCCTTATCAATCGGGCGTTATTGAATTCCGTCAACAGGTATTATAGAGAATTATATTGCCACGCCATATACTTCCTTAACGTAGCGATCTACCTCAGCCTTTGAATGTAGAGAAATGATATATTCTTTCTGTGCTTCGCTAAAAGGATAAATGCCAAAAGATTTGACATAGTTCTTGGCATAGGAATAGTAGCCTGTGGAATATGGTTTGCTAGTGTTCTTCATGTAATAATCAAACACACTTGATTCTAACAATCTTTTCAAAAAAAGCAGTTCTCTTTCTGAATCGTTATAAATAGCATAGCCACAGTATATCAACATGTCCTTTTGAGAGGTATAAACAAAGTGTGGAATGTCGCTAATGTATGGGAACAACAGCTTCTTTCCACTGTCTGATATAGCCTGTGTCCTTCCGAAAGCATACCATGCTCCATAATCACCTTCACCTTTGTCCCTTGCGTCAAGAACCGTCCTGAAAGATTGCAAATACTTATAAGCATAAGGATATGTCGCCATGAAGAAAGTTTCTGTTATTACATTGCTTTCTGCATCATACGGAGATATTATCTTTTCTTCTTTCTCTGGTATCTCGGCTTCTGATTTCAATATATTTGGTTTGATGATGTCTTTGCAAATGCCCTTTTCAATAGGATATTCTTTACCGTCCTTCCACAAATAGTAATAACTGTTATCTTCATGAAGTGGGCGGAATATAAAGACATCATTAGCCAGTGTTGCTATGCCATTTTTTATGACATACTTATCACCAAGGGCTTCTCCGGCCTTTTCTATACGCTCAATATTCCTTAGCACATCGCTATTGTTGAGATGCCACCCCTTATGATTGTCCAAAGCATCGTAGGCAATGAAGCTAAATGATATTTTCTTGTCATTTTCAATGTCAGATATGTTAGCCTTGGAATATTGCAATGACTGGCTTCTGTCCTTTGAAACAAAGGCAAGACAAGTATAAGCAAGTTTTTTCTTGAATACCAGCTGCTCGCCGAAGTCAACAATCTTCAATGTAAAATGATTCTCTGAGAAGTATTTTCGCAAAGTCCTTGCATTCACACTCTTAAAAAAGGAATTGACTGTGATAAAACCAAGCACTCCCGTTTCATTGAGTGTGGAAATACCTATCTCAAAGAATGGAATATATAAATCCGCATTGCCAACCTTTGAAGTTTTCCACAACGCCAGATGCTTCTTAACATCGGTATCAATATGTTTGGAACGAACATAAGGAGGATTACCTACAATAATATCCAAACCATGATTATCTTTTATACCAGACAATTCAGCAAAATTAAAAGTGAGAGTATCGCCGCAGTACAACCTGAAATCATCGTCCTCAACATCCTCATGGTTTATTTTCGCCAGAAGAGCAAGTAATATCTTTGCCCTGCCGACACTAATCTCACTGATATCTATACCGTATAGTTGATGATATATAGTCTTAAAAGGAATACTTGTATGTTCGTGAACATAGACAGCCAATGTGTATATGAAAGCACCACAACCACAGGCAATGTCAGCACACAGGCATTTGTCAATAGGTTTACTTTGAGCCGTGAAAACTTGTTCAACAATATAATCTCTAATGAATTTTGGAGTATAGATTGCTCCGTTGGCGGTCTTTTCTGCTTGAGGAATTGACTGTTCAAAGATGCTTATAACATTTTCTATGCTGCAATCCTCAGCCAACACACTAATGTCTTCCTCTAACTGGTCTTGTTGGACAGGATTAAATTGAGACAGATAGCCATTACCGATTTCAATGCCATAGAAACGACAGCAAGATGACACAACGAGCTTATTCAAAAGAAGTTCGTTGTCTGAATAATTCTGTATAAGAGTGCTAATCTTCTTGTCCATACGGATTTCTATCTTTACGTGGAGTAGAATAAAGTAGGGCTTTATCTTCTGCTTTCGTTATACCATATAACTTATCACACAATTTATCAAGCTGTTGCCATTGATTTTTCAATGATAGTTGCAGCCCAGATGTCTGAGACCCTAAACTGTTCTTGATTTGCTCATTTAGTTTCTCTATTCTTTTCGCTATCGAAGCAAGTTTCTTTATGTTCTTATCGCAACTCAGGAACGCTTCTTTAGGAACAGGCACGGGGTCTAAGAACTGCCTGTTGAATTTATAATACCCTCCTTGTTGAGGATTGGCTATGGAACGGGCGAAGGTGTTAAAGATGGTTGAGTTTATAATCCCTGCCAGAGCATACAAGTGGGCCTCATCCATTGTGTCCACTTGGATGAAGAACATGTTTGCATTGTCACAATAGACGTGTTTGTACATAATGACCGAAGCCTGAGTATATTGGGCAGTCATTGGAACACATATCTTCTCATAGACAGCACCATGATTGTTGGCACGGGTGAACAAATGCCAGTATTCATTTGAATCATAAGCCTTGTTTTTCTGCGGTAGCGTCTCAACGCTATTACAAATAAGTCTCTTATGTTTTAAAAGATATTCCCCTGCTTTTGGGTAATGTGCAGAGTAATCATCTATACTCAATTCTGTTACTTCACCTTCATCAGTTACAGAATAAGGAAAAACAGCATAGGTAGTATATTCCCGTTTTGTCAATGGAGCAAAATGCTCATTGCATATAAGAGGCTTACAAGCGTCCTTTTCTATAACAACATTGTCGTCAATAACCGAATGACCGTATATCAGCCCTCCTTCTACATGGTCAACTATTATCTGATAGGCATCATTCCAAAGGACTTGTAATTCCACCTTAACATGACAAATGTCTTTCAACGTACCAAGTTGTTCTGACAGTCTGAGCCTTAGTGAATTGAGTTCTACATTCTCAAAATTCCATGGGGTTTCTGTCAAAGCCTTGGAAGGAAGCAGCATGGTTGTACCATCACCAGAAGTGGCATACCATATATTAGCGTTATCTTCCTTGTTATTATCACAAACAAGAATGGCTACGTATGTTATTCTTCCAGCGAACAAATCAGTTTCTTTGTAGTCGTATATTCCATTTAGTAAACCTTGGGAAGTAAGCAGTTTACGAATACCTTTGCCATAATCGGTTTTGAAAAAACGTTTTTGTATAATGAAACCTAAACGACCATTGGAGTTGAGTATGTTGATACCCCTCTCTATAAAGGGAATGGCAAGGTCTATCTTTCCATTCTTGCTCGAACTATACACTCTCTTTATATAGGCTGCCATGTAAGGCAATTCCAAGTTGTAGTTCTTTACCTCTACGTATGGGGGATTACCTATCACAAAGTCGAAGCCTCCTTTTTCAAATACCTCTGGAAAAGCAATCTGCCAGTCAAAAGCATTAGTTGCCTGTAGCTCTGGCAGGTTTTCAGAAATGGAAGGGAATAGAGTCTCTATATCCGAACTTACCAATGAGTTACCACAACGTATATTCCTGCCTACACCCTTTAGAATTTGAGAGCCAAGAATGCCTACTGCCCCAAAGTCTTTTGGAGCGTAATTGTCAATAAGTTTTAATGAGAGAGACATCTTCGCCACTTCAACAGCTTCAGGATTGATGTCAACACCATACAGACAGTTGCTAATAATGCTTTTTCTTCCCTCGATCGTAAGGGTGAGCTTTCCATTCAGCAATATCGCAAAGTTTTCATCGACACCTTCACCATGTTTCATCCTTTTCTCTATCAGGTTGACAAGGTAGTCATAAGCTCCAACGATGAACACCCCACTGCCACAGGCTATGTCCACAATCTTCAAACTTAGAATCTGTGGTATAGTAAAGTTTTCAATGGCAGAGGTTGACAGAGTACAGTTGATGACACGGTTCACCAAAGTTTCGGGAGTGGTAACTGCTCCGTTGCTTTTCTTGAACTCGGACTTCAATGCGTCAGTTACCGTTTCTCCTTCCACCACGAGTTGATAACCAAGGAACAAGTCATAAATATCACTTATCGTTTTTAATGGAATAACGTCAAATCTGTATGGGGAAGGGTAGTAAAGACTATTCAAGAAATGGTCAAAGACATCATTGTCTATAGTCAGGCTTTGAAGGGGCTGAATCTTTTTGAACATCGGGCCGTCATAATGGTCGTAAAAATCAGCGTATGAGCTATTCTTGAACTTCTCCCAAAAGTTATTTTCGGAAAAACGCTTCAAAAGTCCATCTACCTCCAAACCACGAGACTCACAAACACGGATAAAAAGGACACGGTTGATAATGATTTGTACATAGTAACTTAATGTTCTTATATTGTCTACGTGATTCTTCTTTATAATAGCCAATGCCAATTCCTTACGAATGTCACCAAGCAGTTTAGAAAAATTCTCATCCAGAGCGTTCCCTTTACCATGAACAAGTTTCAAATTACCTGCAATGACATTTCTCCTGAGAAGAATAGATTGTAGCGTCTCAAACTTCTCTATGTATTGGTCGCAAGTAAAGAAAAAAGTTCTGGCATAGTCGGCCCCATCACCAATATTCGGCATCGCAGAGCAATCATAGATAGCCATTTGTTCAAAATTGGTGACGATTGAGAACGGAGCACCAATAGACCATCCATAAGACCGAATTTGGAATGCTACTTCTTTATCATGCTCAATATCCACATCAAGACTTTTTGCTTCAATAAAAGCCAAAGGTACACTGCCATTTACCAGTGTATAGTCTGGTCTCGTATTGGTAGAGCCAATCCCATGCAATCGCTCCTTTTCGCTGCTACCAAGAGTGTGCTCCGTCAACACCTGCTGTGTAATTTGGACATTCCAACCGAAAATGGAAAGAAGTTCATCTATCCAAGCACGTATAGTAGCCTCAGAAGAGTTCTTTAGCTGCATGTTTGTTTTAGCACTATTAAATCTGCTTACCAGTGCCTTTAAGGAGTCTATAGCTGCCATCCTATTCTTTGTGTTCTCGCTTTTAATCAACAAAGCTAATAAGAAAATCCCAAACTGCAAAAAAATCGTAGGCTTTTTATCTCTTTTGCTGATAATAAATGAAAATGTAGAATCCAACAGCAAATGCAAAGTTAGTCAAAATAGTCAAAGAAGCACTTCTTCGGCATCTCAAAGTTTAGTTTTTCCTTTGGTCTGCGGTTCGGCTTCTTTTGAATATTGAGTATTCTTCTGTTGTTGAAGTCGTCAAAGTTTGCTTTCCCCAGGGAATGTATTCTCTGATTAGCTTGTTTGCGTTCTCAATAGCTCCTTTCTGCCAGGACGAATAAGAATCGGCGAAGTATACGATGATTTTTCTTTCCCACTCAGGCCTTTTGTGATTTCAAGATGCACCGCAAACTCACATCCGTTGTCAGTCATTATTGTCTTGACTGATTCCATGTAAGGGAACAGCGACCTTGCCACCGCCAGTGCTGTCGGCATAGCCTTTCTTCCTTGTGGAAGTTTCTCCATCAGGATGAAGTTGGTGGAACGTTCCGTGAGAGTCAGTATGACATGTCCGTAGGGATTCACGATGGTGTACGTCTCCCAATCCCCGAACCGTGAGCCGTCCGCTTCTTTGGGACGCAGATGCATACTTGTCCTGTTTGCGATATTCGTGGCTTTTGTCGGACGCAAAGCTTTGGTCCTACGCGTATATTTGAGTTCGTGCGGAAGGTGCGGCTTAAGCCTTCCGGATATGTCGGCATGTACGTGGTTATAGATGGTTTGCTTGGCAATATGTATGCCTTCCCTGCACGGCACACCTGCAATTTGTGCCGGAGACCAATCCTCATCTATTATCATCCAGTCTATGCGCCACCAGAGCTCCGGAGGCTTGCGATGGTTTCCTGTAAGTCCGTGACGACGGCTGTCACATTTGCACTGTGCGTGCAGCCATACATATTCTCCGGAGGAATTGCCGTTCCTACGAACTTCTCTACTAACTGTCGAAGGACGCACTCCGATCTCTGTTGCGATGCGACTTTTGCTCCAATGTCGCTTGAGTCCAAGATAAATTTCGTATCTTTGCTCCGAGGTTAATTGATTTGACATTACAATACAAAGTTAATTAATCTTGGGGAGACTTCGGACTCCCCTTTCCTTTTTTTGTATTGCTGTCGACGCTCCTGGGGGCTTTACGCCCCCGCCGCTTTGGCGACCCCCGCAGTGTTTTTCTTGTTTTGAGATTATGCTCGAATGAAAAACGGTGGATTGATTGCGAAGTGACATAGCATACCGACATGTAGGCATGGAACACGCTTCTTCTGCATGATGTAAGTAAGATCGTACGATTGTCGTCCGAACGCATTACCACTGTAAATCAACATATTATATGGATGGGCAAACGAATGGTCCTTGAACGGGCATCCACTCACCCTGTGCATGGGCAAACACAGGGTGCATGGATGGGCAAACACAGGCCATTCGTTTGCCCATCCACAGATTTTACTCCCTTTTCCGTTCAATTTTGAACGAATACTGAACGCAAACTGAACAAATACTGAACGCAACTGAACGGATTTGAGTTCCAACAATTGGTCGGTAGGGATACGATATGGACAAGAACTCTTATCTCTGCAAGAATTTGTTGCCGTCACGAATGACGATGCCATGATAATCGTGCCCGACCCGCTGCCCCGCCAAATTGTAGGTAGAACCAAGAGCGGACGGATTTGAATCAATCATTAAGCCATGGACAGCGTCGGCATCCAGTTGACGAAATAGTCGGAGATGGTCGATGTAGAGCAAGGTGTTGTTTGCCGCTCCCACGCTGGCAGACGTTCTGAATCCCAGGGATATGGTGACCGGAGTGTTATCAGTAAGCGCGAAGTCGAATGCCATCACCTGCCACTCGTCGCGCCGCGAAGGATAACGAAAGTCGTCATTTCCACTAACAGACACACCTGTTAGAGACGTGTTGACATTATTGGCTGTTCGTACCTCGGAACCATCGTTGGAAATCTGGTTTGGACATTCATATCTCATGTCGAGCAACAGCCGGTAAACACCAGTGGGCAAATTCACCTGCTGTACAATGGCGTTGCTTCCTGTAGACCAGCTATTGAGAACAGTAAGCGTCCGAACACCGCAAGAGTCATCTGCCACCATCGGCTCAACACGGGCTGCATAATTGCCGACAGAGGACGGACTCACACAATATAGTGTAGAAGAATAAGGCATTGAATACATACGGCAGTAGTTGCTACCGCTACCCAGACCATTCTGAGCGGTCCATCCTTCCACCGGCAGTATATTCTGCCACGAACTGTTGACCGCGCTTACATCATTCACGTAACAGGGGTTGTACACAACCTTATTAAGAGTCACGTTTCCATTAGCGTTTCCGTAGGTTTCATCACTTTCAAAGCTGGGATTTAGCAAATAGTCGTCTGTTACATCCTTATATTCCACGGTAAGCGTGTCCGTTCCATTTGCGGGGAAAACCGAAGTTTCTTCTATCACAAGCTGTCCGTCACGAACGAAGCCCATCATCATCCGCCCCTTCGCCACATGGATGTCACCAGAGGAAAGACTGGCTGTACGCACCGTGAAAGAGGTGTTCTCCGTAGCATATATATATAAGGTGTCGGCATTTTCGGTCGCAACCATGTTTCCACCGTCTATATAATAACTGATGGCTTGTGATATAGAATGGTTTTGCTCCGCCGTAAATGTAGCGTTCGACTTGCTGTCACTGATTGTAGTCGGTACAGTAAAGACAGGAGCCCCGTACGGTGTCGATATGCCATGAAGAGAAGCTTTCTCCGAGCTTCGGAAGTTGGAGATAAACAAATAACGGCTTCCGTCGGGATCTGCCGCCAAGACACCGTTCCAACCCGAAGGCAGAGAGTCACGAAGTACTGTCAGCGATTTGCTCATGATTTGTGTGGAATCAGCTGAAATATTACTATACCAGACAAAATTGCGTGCATCTACAATATCACCAGTTGTGACAGTACGTCTGTCAGCCGAATAAGCGGGATAGAGTTTTGCCGTCAATACCGAATTGTTGTCCGCGCGGTCGCCAAACGCTATTCGCTTGTCATTATGCGCTACAACGCCAAGTGCGTTATCAATGTTCACCCAATCTGATGAGAATGTAGTGAAAGTCGACCCGTCGAGTTGTTTATGAGTGTCATCATAATACAGGGTGCGTACTGTTTTTGTCAGATCATCTACCGAAACCGCCGTCAGTCCGCCTTGTTCTTTTGTTATCGTAGCGGCGGAGTTGGCAGTCACGTAGTCAATGTAAATGACAGCGTTGCCTGGCGTTGAATATATGGCGAAACGGTTGTTGAGCGTCGCATCGTTCGTATTCAACTCGCCGTTCATGGTCCACGCAACATCGTCAAGTTGGTAGATTCCATTTACGACAGGTGTCGCATTAGTGTTTTTACCTTCCACGGTGTACCAGCCGATGAAGTTTCCTGTATTATTCGCCTTGAAAGGCACGATAATTTTGTTTTTGTCAACCGAATTGGCAGCTATGTAACCAGTATAGCTTGATATGCCGTTAGCCCAAGAGAATGTAGTGAAGCGGCTCGGAGAATAAGCGCGCACGATGTTTTGTGAATCGAAGACGCGCGCCTCAGAATAACGGCTGCGGAAATCCTCAAAATCTGATGGAGTGAGACTGGCAGTGGAATTGATCTGGTGCATCAGCCAGCTCATCATCACACGGTGGCCTTCCACGCCCATTCGGCGGGCTCCAATATCCGATCGCAACAGCCAAGAGCCGTCACTCGTGGTGGTCTGCCGCGCCTTGATCATCTTATACGCCAAATTCTCAAGCATCAAAGCGTCAGCGTCACGAAGGAAAGTGGCATTAGTCGTATAACTTGTAATTTGGTCGTATAGGAACAAGCTCCAGTCATTGCCATTAGGCATAGCGAGTTCGCCATCCGCCAGAGCCAGCCAATTCAAGACTTTCTTCTGCACTTCGAGGTTATTGTGCATCAGCGAGTTTGTTTTCCATTTTTCTGTTCCGTGGATTGTTGTTTGAAACAGTTTTAGAGTCAATGCGGCTTCACCCAATTCCTGAATCACCACGTTCTGATATGAAGTGTGAAAATAGTTGTGGTTTTGCAGAGTGTAATCGTCGTACAGGTTTTGTCCTTTATACAAGTCGCCCACTGTCTTCGAGTCGTATTCAGGATCAACAACAGTGGTATTGTTTGCGTCAGACGCATGCGAATAACTGTTTATAGCGAACAGCCTTAGACGTTCGAACCATTTAGGAGCCAGCTCGTCATCAGGGAACAATCCCAATGTGGCGGCCAGCACACACGCCTCCCATCCGTTTTCCTCAGCCTTTGTGTCACCATTATACCCTGTCGGGATGGAACGTGAGAGCTCATAGTTGCACTCAGCCTTCAACAAAGCCTCAACATATCCCTTTTGCGCGTCACTCAGTTTGTCCCATTGGAAAAAGGCCGAGTATGCGACACTCATCGCCCAAAGTGAACTCTCCCACGTATAATCATTAGTCGAAACTGACCCCCAGTAGTTGTTGCCCGCGCAAACCTTCAGCTTGTTCGCCTTGTGAGTTGAATAAGCGAACACCAGAGATTTCATTGCCATGTCCTGCAACTTGTCCCATGTTACTCCCGCCGGCAATGTCACTTTGTCCTGTCCGTATTTACAGAGGAAGGCCGCTATCATGCTCAAGTCCGCGTTCGAACGTACACCGTCCTCATTATTTCTCATTGTCGAATTGCTCTTGAAACAGCCGCACGCCTCTCCCACACTATTTGCCGCAGCAGCCTCTTGGAAGTCGTTGACCAAATATGTTGAGAAGTTTGCCAGCATCTGCAGCAAGTCATCCATCATTTGCGACTCTCCTACAAAGACTGCATTGATAACACCTTCTGTAACACTTGTCACTTCTGTTTCAGTAGGCTCTTCGGGGTCAGTGTAATCATCACTCAGTTTCAACAATCTGACATTATCAATCATTATGCAACTGCCCCCGCTCTGCCAGTCCACCTCGATGCCGACATTCACGTTCCCTGCGGAAGCCACGCTAAAGGTCAGTTGTATAGGAGTCCATGTAGCGGATGTGAAACAGCCGGTGCTGCCCTGCAGAAACGTATTGCTTACGGAATTATCACCTGCAAAGAGTTTGTAAGTCGATGTGGCACTATTGGCATATGCGCTCCTGACTTGGGCTGACAATTGGTAACGTCCGGCCGGCAGTGCCACAAGAGTCTGGCTCAGTGTAGTAGTACCCGTACTCCACCCCATCCGCAGATAGTACGCCTGCGAACCGTCGGGTATGCTGGTCACAATACCGAAATTGTTGTCTGTATAGCAGTCAGCGGTCACAATGAGTGATGTGACAGTAGTACCGTCTACATTCCATTCCGACGGGGCGGTTACTTTGTAACCACGCAAACCGTCAGCCCCGTTGTTGTCCGCCACAAGGTTGGATACGATGTCATCCTCAAACGACGGATTGCTAATGTATTGATCAGTTACGTCGCTTTGTGCCGAAGCAATCATAATACAAGCAAGCGACAAAATCATCAAAAGGTTTAATTTCTTCATAATATAGTTATTGATAGTATTTACTCTACTACACTTTTCTGTAAATCAACATTAGATACGAACCCTTGCCGTATTACGACGTATATTTATTTGGCATCCTTCCTGGGTGCGGTCGTCTCCATGCGCTTTATCACTGCACAGACTCTGTCACTCTATCTTCCAGTCGTCTATGCAGCGGCGTTCGCGCGAGAAGTTCACACCGACCTTGTAAAGCTTGCGCTTGTCGGAAGCGTAAGGAGCGGCATAGCCGTTATCGTCGATCTGGCGCAGGGCCGTGTCGGCATCCTTGTCGTACTTGAACTCGAAAATGTAGATATAGTCCGCTGTCTTGGCGACCA
>CAZHZH010000086.1:2857-11129 GCA_964537205.1 uncultured Bacteroidaceae bacterium | reverse complement strand
ACAACTACGTGACCAATGCGGAGGCGGTGCGCAAGTTCTGGACCGACCGTCTGACAGAGGTGAAGGACCAGGACATCCTGTATACCATCGGTATGCGAGGCGTTCACGACAGTGGTATGCAGGGAGTTAAGACTGCCAACGAGAAACTCTATTGGTTGCAGAGGGTTATCGATGACCAGCGGAAGCTATTGGCAGATTATGTGAATCCGGATGTCACTAAGGTGCCCCAGGTGTTTATACCGTATACGGAAGTGCAGGCAATCTATGATGCCGGTTTGAAGGTACCGGAGGATGTGTGCCTGATGTGGTGTGACGACAACTACGGCTACATACGCCATTTCCCTACGGCGGAGGAACGTGCACGCAAGGGAGGCAACGGTGTGTACTACCATGTCTCATATTGGGGTGCGCCGCAAGACCATCTGTGGCTTGGCACTTTCTCTCCGTCGCTGTTGTTCGAACAGATGGAGGAGGCGTGGGACAGAGGAATACGGCGTATATGGGTTCTGAATGTTGGCGACCTTAAGCCGTGCGAATATCAGATGGAACTCTTCCTCGACATGGCGTGGAACATCGACGCGGTGAAGGCACAATGGACAGAAGGGTATGTGCATTTGAAGAATTTCCTATGCCGTGAGTTCGGTGAGGAGGCAGGCGGATTCCTGCTGCCTTTGATGGTCGAACACTACCGGTTGGCATACGTGCGCAAGCCTGAATTTATGGGCGGCACACGTGTGTATGAATCCGACCGTAACGAATGGTACAAGATAGTCGACAATCCGTGGACCGACAGCTATGTGGATAGTCGTATCGACGGATACCGGCATTTGGAGGATGCCGTTGAGCGTTTGTGGACCAAGATACCCGCCGACCGCAGGAGTGCCTATTATCAACTTGTGAAATATCCTGTACAGGCTTCTGCCGAGATGAACAAGAAGTTCCTGTATGCGCAGAAGGCTCGTCATACGGGTGACAGCACATATTGGCAGAAAAGTGATATGGCGTACGACAGTATAGCAAGTCTTACCGCTATATATAATAAAGGTATTAACAATGGGGGAAAATGGAATCATATAATGGACTTCCAGCCTCGCAAACTGTCAGTGTTCGACCGTGTGCCTCGTGAAGGACAGGTTCCTGATCCGTCGAAACGTGCCGCCATAACGTATGCAATACCAGACGAACCACTGTTAGTGCTGAATGGAACTGATTTTAGGGGAGATGTTCGCAATGCTTACGGTGTGGGACTCGAAGGAAAGGCAATGAAAATCATACATGGAGGGACTGCCAGTGCTTCTTTCGCCCTCGACAAGGAAGACAGTGTGCGGTTGCTTGTGCGCCTGCTGCCACATTTCCCTGTAGTAGAGAACGGAGCCTTGAGGGTGTCGGTGTCTGTAGACGACGGCGCGCCTGTAGAGTTGCAGTTTCAGTCGGCTTATCATGGCGAGCGGTGGAAGGAAGGAGTGATACAGAACTACGTCGAACGCTCGTTGGACAACCTTGTGTTGGGCGGCAAACACAAAGTCACTGTCAAAGCGATAGATGACGGTGTGATACTCGACCAAGTCGTAGTGATGCCTAAATAGTACCTTTGTTATGGATTCAAAGTTGATGCAATATATAGAGGAAGAGATCATTCCACGGTATGATTCCTTCGATGCGGCTCACAGGCGCAACCATGTATTGAAAGTGATACACGACAGCATGGAGCTTGCGAGCAGGTTCGGAGCTGATGAGGACATGGCTTTTACTATTGCAGCGTACCATGACCTGGGGCTTGCCGTCTGCCGCAAGACCCACCATATAGTATCGGGAGAAATTCTGCGTGGCGACACAAATTTGCGGCGCTGGTTCTCTCCCGAACAGATAGAAACCATGGTTCAAGCTGTGGAAGACCATCGCGCTTCGTCTGGTCATGAGCCGCGCACCATATACGGGCGCATCGTTGCCGAGGCCGACCGCTGTCTCGATCCTCAGGTTGTCATCACACGTACCGTCCAATACGGATTGTCGCACTATTCGGAACTTTCGCGCGACGAACAGGTGAAGAGGACTGTAAGGCACCTGAATGAGAAGTATGGTCCTCACGGCTATCTCAAACTGTGGATTTCCAGTTCAGAGAATGAGCGACTGTTGCAAAAACTTCAGAATCTTATGGCTGATGAGCCGCGCCTTGTCCGCTTCATTGGTCAGACATACGATTCGCTTGTGTCTCAAACAGACACTGCGACCGATCTTGATAGACAGAGTTCAACCATTCAACATAATAAACAATGAAAAGATTGCAAACGATTTTGTGCCTGTTTCTCTTCTGCATGGCACTTTCAGCACAAAGGCGTCAGCCGGTGGCGCGTACTGTCCCTATGGACTCTATTCGATTGAGCGACCCGTTCATTCTTGCCGACAGTGCCTCGCACACATACTACATGACAGGTACTGGCGGGCGGATGTGGACAAGTTCGGACTTGAAGATGTGGACAGGTCCATACAACGTGGTCGACATCGACCCTCGTTCATGGATGGGTGGTCATCCTGCGATATGGGCTGCAGAGATCCATTCCTACGGGGGAAAGTATTACTATTTCGCTACTTTCACCAATTCAGCCGTCAAGATCGACACCGTAAGAGGCAATGTCATTGAGCGTCGTGCGTCGCAAGTACTTGTAAGCGACCGCCCTGACGGTCCTTACCGCTTGTTTGGCGACTCCACTTTCCTTCCAGCCGACCGTCCGACTCTCGATGCCACGTTTTGGGTCGATACCGATGGCAATCCATATATGGTCTATTGTGGCGAGTGGTTGGCAAACTGGAATGGTACTGTGGAGAGCGTGCGTCTCAAGCCGGATATCAGTGGAACGATAGGAGAGGGCAAGGTTCTTTTCCGCGCGCACGATTGCCCATGGAGCCGTGAGGTGGAGGATGGAGAGACCGTACCTAACAAGGTGACTGACGGTCCGTTTCTCTTTCGCACCGACACTGGCAGGCTGGGTATGTTGTGGACTTCATGGATTTATGATGTATACACTCAGGGAGTGGCATATTCGGCGAGTGGCACTCTCGACGGACCATGGATTCAGGAGGCGGAACCGATTACTCCGCCCAATTTCGGGCATGGCATGCTGTTTCGGGACTTCAATGGCAGGATGCTCATGTGCATACACAGCCACAAGAACATTAACGGATACTATTTGCGCATCCCCCATTTGTTTGTGGTCGACCTCTCGGGCGACAAACTCTGTATAGTCGGTCCTGCTGAATAAGCGTGCAAGCCGAACGCAGAGCCAAGCTTGCTTGAGCTATGCTGAGGCGCCGCCGCTTATCTGCGAAGCGAATAAGCGTGCAAGCCGAACGCAGAGCCAAGCTTGCTTGAGCTATGCTGAGGCGCCGCCGCTTATCTGCGAAGCGAATAAGCGTGCAAGTCGGTTATTTCCATTCGAATAAATAGTCTATCCCGTTAATCTGTACGTTTACGAACAGATCGGCCGCCTTGCTGTCCGATGTGTAAAGATAGCCTGAGACAATTTCGCCCGGATGTACTGTGGTTCGCTCCAAGTAGCCTAAGTCTTCGGGCAGTTTCTCTGCGTACCGCATGTGTGTGTCGTCATCAAGTACCTTCATCTCACACATCCGTCTTTGAAATTCTTTCAGTGTGTTTGATGTGCCTGCGTTGAAAACCTGGGCGCCCAAGTTGGAATTGACGTTGTTCTCCCGTTCCTTCTCCACAACAGCCTTGTTCTTAACGGCTCGTTTGGCGTTCCGTTTCTTGACCTTCATGATCTTCTTGTCGTATTCGTCAGCACCTACCAGCTTATAGTCCTTGCGCTTCCCGTTCTTTACGGAATATACGTCTATCATCGCCGGGTCAATGTCGATGTTGGTCATGCTTTTGTTCACAATGAATATGCCAATTTCACGATAGTCGCCTATATAATCTGTCATGGAGTTGCTCACGCCTACAATAATGCCGTTCTTGTTATAGTAGGGCCATGCTATTCCATTACGATACTCGGTCTTTATCTCGTCGGGCTCAGGAGTCTCCAATAGCAAAGTCTTGTCGGCGACAGAGTATTTTGAGTAATTGCCGTTGACATCAATAATGGCATAATAGTCTCCTGTCTCACCATTCTTATAGGATGTGACGGTACACACAGTACCATCCTCTGTAAATGAAACGCATAATCCATTTCGCCTGCCATCGTTCATGACGCAATGCTCACATATTTTCCCATCGGGAAAGAACTCTGTCCATTCACCCTCCAATTTGCCAGAAACGTAGGTGCCTGCTGTATATACTGCCCCCGATTGATAATAAGTGGTTACAGTACCCACGAATACGCTCTTGGTGTCGTCCGCCTTGTCAATATACTCAAATTCACCCTCGCCCTGTAGTTCGCCTGTGATGTAATATGTCTTGAACTCTTTTGGAGCGGACGTATCAACAGGGTAGAGTGCGAGCCGGTAGAACGAGGCGAAAGCCTTGTTGCGTGTCACTTTCCAGTTTTTGTTGTAGTAAATAGTGTCTACTCTGTCTTCAGGAGTCGCAACTTCAACTTCAATGCTGTCAGTAGACTGTGCATTGGCCGCTACGTAAAGCAGCGTAGCGCCCAATGCCATAATGTGTTTTAATTTAATTCGCATTTATCAGCTTCCCTTATATTATAAGATTCTATATACTATCGATAGTTTCAGACATGGATACCATCGCCAGTCTTGTATGAACTTTGAAATATCGTCGTCGACCTCGGCGTCTTTTAGCATTTGGTCTATGCTCAGCTGCTTGTCATCTTGGTATACTTTCAAACGACCCATGAACTGGCATCCTAATTCAAATCGAAATCCTAAGCGATTCTTTGGCACAAGTCTGCCGATGCCTAATCCAAGGTATGTGCGAAAGTCATTACAACGTATATCACCATTGATTGAAAAATCATCGTTGAATTTTACGCCATAGTCGGCAAGGTCGGCACTGACCTGGTCTATGATTTGTTGCTTGTACTGAGGATAGTTCTGTTCTGTCCATTGTTTGAGCTGTTCACTATGTCCTGAGAGCTTGGCTATTTTCTTGCCACCGACGGATATTCCCGCCGCGATGAAGAATTTCGTGTCGCTGCCAAACGGATATACGTTCGCTTTCAAATGGAACATAGTGCGTGAGAATTTGGCTCGTGCATCAACCGTCGCATCGCCTGGAGTCTCTAAGGCCATTGCCCTATTCTGTCCTGTTATTGTCACCTCTTGTTGTGGTATTTCTATGTCGCCGTTGATCTTTAACATGCCGGGCATGATGTCTAATCCGGCTTCTACTTCCAAAAAGTTGGTTACAGGTGACGCAAAACCAAAACTGATTCCTTCAAGTCCTACTCCGGTATTTATTCCGAGATGGTTGAACACGGTACGGTCGAACGTGCTTCCCGATCTATTTTGGGCTAAGGCATGGACTGGCAAAACGGTAAGCAGGCAAATGAAGGTATATTGTCTGTAGGTCGTCATATTAAAAAACTGTTTCAAGATTAATAATCAAATCCCATAAAGAAGAACAGTGGCATATTGTAACGAATGTCCGCAATCCGTATCGCCCTGTTAAAGTCATACCATGTGACGACTTCATTGATAGTAGTTCCACTTAGAGTATCGTCAGGATGGTCTTCTGGAGCGTCGCCGTCGAGGATTGAATGTGAATAGAACCCTCTGGCATATTCAGTAGAACTGAATTGCAATGTTACTCGCATGGATGACGCACTAAGTTTTGTGATACTGACTTTTTCTAAACCTACAATGGAGCAATAGGTCAAGTTGTCCTTGTCATTGAGTGTATTGCTTTGGTAATTGCCGTTATCGTCTATTGTACCACCGAACAACAGTTCATCATCGCTGCCGACAAAATGAGTCAAGTCGTAGTCACCGGCAAGTTCCGATCCATCGCCAATAATTGCCATCCACACTTGCACGCATTTGGCGAGTTCACTTTTACTAAAGTCCGATGGAATATTGTTCTGTGGAAAATACACGGTTTGTCCGTCGTCGCTAATTTTCACATTCTCCTTAAGCACTTGAAAGAGGCTCTGCTCAACCATTGTGGTGTAATCGTCGTCGTCATCGCCGTCATCATCGTCATCGAAAAATGCTCCAGACTTTATCATATCATAGTACAGTTTCGCAGTCGCCTTATCTTCAAAACGCCAACATCCTATGGCATCTGCTACTTTTCCTCCGCTCATGTGGTATGCGCAGAATATCTGTACGTTGACATCATCATCATCATCATCGTAGTCGTCGTCATCATAGTCATCGTCAGAAGCCCTTGTCAAAAGCCTTTGTCTTGCCTCACTGACATTTTGCTCCGGATAGTAGTAAAGAACGCCGTTAATGGAATCGCCGGACCATCCAAAACTTGTTGGCGGGGTTGTCATCAACGCTTCTATTTTTTTGTCATTTTGACCGTCATTGTCATTGTCGTCATCATCGTTACTGCATGCGGTGAAAGTGAACATTGCCAGCATAAGTAAGACCAGCATGGAAAAAGTTTTATTCATAGTTTTAATAAAAGATGTGTCCATGGATCCCTGCACGGACGATTTTTAATAGATTATTGATTGTACGTATGTCTGTATATGAAAAATGCGTGGGATCTTTACCATTGCCCGTCCCACACTCGGAGGCCTTCGCATTGCCCATCTCAGTTGAACGAGCAACACAGAAGCCCACGCCTGTATGTAAAATCCACAAATACACAATATAATAATGTGTACGCTGATTGTGGTATCATATACATACCAATGGACATCCGCTGTTGCCTCATTCCTGACTGAGATGAAATTTTGCGAAGTTTCCAAGTGTCAAGAACAAAAGCGTTAGCAAACGCCTAATCCATAAATGACCAACCACTCCCTTGCTCCCTTCACGGACTTCTGCATTGCCTGCATAATCTTGGAGGAATTTTGATTGTGGTTTACAATGCAAAGTTATAAAACTTTTTTGAGTATGACAACATTCATTGATGATTTCTTACAATTGCGCGCCTTTTTCAAGTGCGTCGAAAAAAATATTGATGATGTTCGTACAAATAAAATATTTTATTTATATTTGCATTTGATAATAGATAGACGCAAAATGAGAGCAATTGTTATAGATGGTTGCATGAAAGCTGAGGACTTGCATGTTACCGAAATCCCAGTGCCGGAAGTAAGGTGCGGTTGGGTTTTAGTCAAAGTGCATGCCGCGGGATTGAACCATTCGGAGGCGTTGCTGCGAATGTACGAGGCGGACGAAGACTACATAAACACTCCAATCGTTCCCGGCATTGAATGTGCGGGTGAGGTGGCTGACCCGTCGGACACGGATTTGCATAAAGGCGACCGTGTGGTGGCTTTGATGGGCGGTATGGGACGCTCGTTCAACGGCAGCTATGAGGAGTACGCCCTTTTGCCTCGCGACCATGTGTTCAAGGCGGATGTCGACTTGGATTGGACGGAACTCGCCGCCATACCTGAAACATATTTTACCGCGTATGGCTCGCTCAGCCAGTCGTTGTTGGTTAAGGAAGGTGATACGTTGCTGATTCGTGGAGCTACGAGTACGGTGGGACAAGCCGCCATACAATTGGGCAAGGCGATGGGGGCAACGGTGATTGCCGTTTGTCGGCGAGAGCAATCGTTTGACAAGTTGAGGACTATCGGAGCGGATCATTGTATTGTAGACGACGGAAGACTGAGCGAGGCGCAATTGTCTGCAACGCCGGACAAGCTCTTGGAACTGATAGGTCCAAAGACTTTACGTGATAGTTTGTTTACGGTCGGCCGCCCAGGATATGTGTGCGATACGGGCGTGTTGGGCAACGTTATGACGGTTGAGCGTTTCGAGCCCATCAAGTACATACCCAATGGCGTGTTCCTGTCAAGCTTCTACAGCAATTACCCCACACAGGCGATAATGGATGAGATTTTCGGTCTCATTGCCAAGAAGCATATTACTCCTTTATATAATAAGGTGTTCAAGCTCGACGACATTGTACAGGCGCATACATTGTTGGAGAAAGGCGGAGCCGGAGGCAAGATTATTCTTGATATGGAATGATTTTTATAAACATATTATTAACCCTTTAAATTTAAATCAACGATGCTAAGAAATTTATTTTCAGTAAAGATGGAAAAGAATGGAGGTTCAGCGTGCGGAGCAGGTGAGAAACCATCAGCATGCGGAGCAGGTGAGAAACCGTCAGCATGCGGAGCAGGTGAGAAACCGTCAGCGTGCGGAGCAGGTGAGAAACCGTCAG
>CAZHZH010000086.1:1594-2757 GCA_964537205.1 uncultured Bacteroidaceae bacterium | reverse complement strand
TGCGGAGCAGGTGAGAAACCGTCAGCATGCGGAGCAGGTGAGAAACCGTCAGCATGCGGAGCAGGTGAGAAAAAGTAAATCAGTGAAGAGAACAATCGTGCAAACCTTAGCTGCCCGATGAAAGGATGACGCTGAGACGCGTTCCAATACTTGCGAAGCGACATGGAGTATTTCTCTTTTCAATGGCATATAACAGAGGCTTGCGACCAACGTTGCAAGCACTGTTATATCTATGCCCTTGGCTCGCATGCCAAATTCAGACAAATGCCAGTGGTCGACATGCTTCGTGTACTCGACAATATCGAAACCTTCGGGCGCAAGGGGGAATGCAAGCCTTACTTGTACATTACTGGCGGTGACCCAATACTGCACCCTCAGTTTTGGACACTTGCGGAAATACTGGGACGGCGCGGTATCCCGTTCACCATTCTCGGCAATCCCTTCCACCTTAATGACGAAGTGTGCCGGCGATTGCACGACTGTGGGTGTCACCAGTACCAGTTGTCGCTCGACGGGCTTGAGGCGACTCATGACCGTATAAGGCGGCGGGGTAGTTTCAAAGAGACATTAGAGTCTATACCGATAATCAGGCGGGCTGGGGTGGCTGTTGCAATTATGGCGACAGTCAGCCGGTGGAATTATAAGGAGATTCCATTGCTGATTGATGTTGTCGTCGAACACCATGCCGATGTGTTCGCTTTTGCGCGCTATTGTCCAGACAGTGACAGTCGGGACACTTGCTGCTCACCGGAAGAGTATCACCAGATGATGGAACAGTGTTGGGACAAGTTCGGACAATACAAGGACTCGGACACGTATTTCAGTCTGAAGGATCATTTGTGGACATTGTTCAAGTATGAGCGCGGATTGTTTGACCCCGCCGACTATCCTGATGATGACATCGTGTACGACGGGTGTAATTGTGGTGGCGGACATTTTACGATCCTGAGTGATGGAGCTTGCTACGCTTGTCGCCGTATGGAGAGCAAGGTGGGTAATGCGCTGACAGATGACTTATACGACCTTTTCACTGGTAGTGAAATGGACAAGTACCGCGTGTACGAGAATTTTGAGAAATGCGGCAAATGCGAGTTGTTGCGCTTTTGTCGCGGATGCCCGGCAGTGGCAGCCGGTTATTACGGCTCTATGTACGCTCCCGATCC
>CAZHZH010000086.1:0-1494 GCA_964537205.1 uncultured Bacteroidaceae bacterium | reverse complement strand
ACAATTACAAAAGAACTATGCCTTAAAAAACTGGAGTGGGTGGGCATACTGCATGTGGCGACAGTGGACGCGCACAACCATCCGCAGGTGAGGTGTGTGAGTGCCATACATTTCGAACCTGACTCTATCTATTTCTATACGGCGCGCGGCAAGAGTTTCGCCCGCCAGTTGGAGACAAGCGGTTACGTCCAGATGGAAGGTCTGACCAAGTACAAAGAGATGATCCGTTTGTCTGGAAAGGTGAGGAAGGCCGATGAGCAGGAAAAATGGAAGGACAAGATATTCGAGGAACAGCCATACCTTATTAATGTCTATCCGGGTGACACACGTTCGATAGGTGTCATCTATGTAATCAAGGATGCCACAATCGAATACTTCAACCTCGGAGTACATCCGATTCTCCGCTATTACTTCACCATGGGCAATGCACGCTTGGAGCCGAAAGGATATGAGATTGGTGACGACTGCATCGGTTGCGGCACCTGCGAGAGTGTCTGTCCTGAGGGTGCCATCGATGAGGGAGAGCCGTTCAAGATACGTCAGAACAACTGCCTGCAATGTGGCAATTGCTTTGAGAATTGTCCGGTTGAGGCCATACGCATAAAATCATAAGACGAGTGCGAGTAGTGGACGTACCTTATGACACGGCGTAAGGTTATTTAATTACAGTCTTTTTGCCGTTGATGATGTACAATCCGGGTGCAAGGGCTTTCAGATCATGACTCATACTGAGTACTTTCACCCCGCTTGCATCATAAACATTGTATAGGCGCGCATCGTTTTCAGGAACTCCCGATATACCCGTCTGCTGGTCCAAGTCGATAAGGTTGTAGCTTTGTGTTCCAAGTCCTATCTGCTCGGCATACTCCACGATGTGTGTCCCGTGGAGTGATGTGATGCGGTTTTGGAGCGGAGTGGCGTTGTCTCCATCTGTATCTTGGTGATTGAACACAATGTCGAGACATGCCTTGTCGAGTGCCACTGGATCTGTACTTGCAAGAATGCCGACATCTTTCATCTGCGGAGCTGACGGCGATCCGTCGCAGTCGCAATCAACGCTGAGGTTGTTCATTACGTCGATGTAGATCACGTTGCCTTCGAAATAATCGTGTACGGCCTGTGCGGCTGCGGCCATCGACTCAAGGAATGAATCCTGGTCGCTGTTGCCCCACGGGTTGGTCATACTTTTTCCAGCCGAGTGTATGTAAGACTTCCCGCTTCGTGAGGCTACGCCAATGGACTGGTTTTTCAGAACGCCGCCGAATCCTCCCATGGCATGCCCTTTGAAATGTGCCAGGTTGATCATGAAGTCATAATTTGCCAAATGGGTACCTACTATGTCGTGCTTTATCCATTTGGAATCCTGCACTGGAATTTCCATTGATCCCTCCTCGTCCATTATGTCAACTGTCTTGAATCCGTTGGCAGTAGTGAATCCCCGCTCTTCAATGGCTTTGCGATGGTTTGACGTGCTGCTCCTGTTGCCCCTGTATG
>CAZHZH010000085.1:0-11557 GCA_964537205.1 uncultured Bacteroidaceae bacterium | reverse complement strand
CTCTTTCGCATTGCTAAACTTTACGCCTACCCACACTAAATAGCTACTGAGCCCTCATCCCCATTCTGTAGTTGGCGATTCCAGACGATGCCGCACAAAAATAAAAAGAGTGGATCAAAACCGATTCACCCTTTTTTTGTGTAGCGCCTACGAGAATCGAACTCGTGTTCCATGCGTGAGAGGCATGTGTCCTAGCCGCTAGACGAAAGCGCCATCCTAATTTATATCTTTTAAAAAAACAAACTTCCACTTTGCGCGGAAGGAGGGGGATTCGAACCCCCGGTACGGTAACCCGTACGGCAGTTTAGCAAACTGCTGGTTTCAGCCACTCACCCATCCTTCCAATAGACAAGGCTTGCCTGAATTCGCTCCCCTCCAACCGCCCTCGCCAGGGTTGCTTTCGAAAAGCGAGTGCAAATTTATGATTTTTTCCCGCACCGACCAAATATTTTAATGGAAAAGTTTTATCTTTGCATAAAATTAGCTCTAAGTATGGGACAATACAATAATTTAGCGTTGCCTGAATGTGTGAAACTGGTCAGGATAGGCAAGTCGGTTGACGAGCGCGGCGAGCTCTGCTTCGCCGAAAATTCCTCACTGCCGTTCCGCATCGAAAGGGTGTTTTGGATAAGCGGCATACCCGAAGGCAAAACCCGCGGCGGACACGCACACAAGGTGTGCGCCGAGATCGTGTTTCCGCTGAACGGATCGTTCAACATGTTCGTGAGCGACTCCGAAGGCGAGCGTATCTACCACATGAACGACGACGGCACAGGCATATACATAGGTCCGAATGTCTGGTGTGAGTTGCGCGACTTCACGCCAGGCACAGTCTGCGTGGTCCTTGCCTCGCACCCTTATATGCCCGAGGGATATATCAACAGTTACGAAGATTTTCTGAACCGATGAGCGTGTCGCTGTGCCAATATGGTCCTGAATACAAGGACGAGTGGAACCGCCTTGTGAACGAGTCAAAAAACGCCACGTTCATCCTCGACCGCAATTTCATGGATTATCACGCCGACCGGTTCCTCGACGCCTCGCTCGTATTCCGCAACGCAAAGGGGCGCGCCTTCGCCTTGTTGCCGGCCAACATCGACAACGCCGCCCGCACTGTCTACTCGCACCAAGGACTGACCTACGGCGGACTCGTAGTGTCGCGGGAGGCTTACGCGCGCGATGTTTTCGACGCGCTCGCCGCCGCTTGCGAGTATTACGCCGGTCTGGGCGCGGTGAAGCTCTGCTACAAGCCTATACCTTATATATATAATAGGTATCCGTCGCAAGAGGATCTGTACTTCCTGTTCCGTCACGGGGCTGAACTCGAAGCGCGCTCCATTTCGCAAACCATCTTCATCCCCGACCGCATCAGGATGGACAAGCTGCGCCGCCGGTGCGCCGGCAAGTCCGTCAAGGCCGGTCATACGGTAAGCGAGCGGCACGATGTGGGTGGGTTCTGGAACATACTCAGCGGGAACCTGTGGGAACGCCACGGAGTGAGGCCCGTGCATACGGCCGCCGAGATGGAGCTGCTCATGAGCCGCTTCCCCGACCGCATAAAGCTGTATGTCGTCGAGAATCCTGCCCGTGAGATTGTCGCAGGCACTGTGGTGTTCGACATGGGGCGAACAGTGCACACACAGTACATCGCGGCGAGCGCCGAGGGGAAGGCGACGGGAGCGTTCGACCATCTTGTCGACTTCCTGCTTACGCAGGTGTACGCCGGTCGCGAGTATTTCGACTTCGGCATATCGACTGAGAGCGGAGGGACTGTGCTGAACGAAGGGCTTATGTTTCAAAAGGAGTCGTTCGGCGGACGCGGCGTGTGTTACGACACATGGTCGTTAAACCTTCAACAGTTTGGGCAGTCAGATAAACAGACGGACGAATGTGATGACAACAGAATAAACAAACTCTAAATCTATTATAGAATGAAGCAACTTACCCTTATCGCACTTACACTGCTGATATCCTTGAACATGCAGGCTCAAGGACCAGGCGGCTTTGGAGGCTTTGGAGGCTGGGAAGGAAACGAGAACTCCTCGCAGGCCAAGACAAGCCAGAACAAGGCCGAGACCTACGAAGACCAGGCCAAGGTACTGATCAAGAAGTTCAAACTTAAGAAAGACAAGAAGGACCTGTTCGAGGTGATCTATCTCAACTGGCAGAACGACCGCTTCAACGCCGTCAACCCGAAGGGCGGCGACCAGGAGAGCGACGAGTCGTCAATCGATTTCGACAACATCACGAAGGAGGAGGCCGACAAGTACGTGGCGCAAAGCGTTGAGCGTCAGCTGAATCCGGTCGAGGCTGACAAGAATTATTTCAAACAATTCCAGACGTTGGTGACCCCTCAACAGGCGGCGCAGATATTCCTGCAAAGCACCAATTCCATGGGCGGCTTCTTCGGAGGCATGATGATGCCTATGGGCGGTTTCGGAGGTCCTGGCGGTCCGATGTTCTAAATCCTTAAATTGATTCGCATTATGAAGAAGATAATATTGGCGCTTTTCATTGGACTGACCGCCGTCGGAGTCCAGGCGCAACAAGACGGCGACGGAAAACAGGACAAGAAGCAGGACAAGGTAGAGAAGAACAAGCAGGAAATGCTGGAGGAGCAGGCCAACGCGTATGTGGAGTCGTTCGACCTCGGTACGGAGACCGGAGCCAAGTTCATCAACCTTTTCATCGAGTGGCAGAACGCCCGCGGGGCGATATTCAACAAGTACGGCTTCCAGCAGAAGGCGGGCGACGACGTGAACTTCAAGAAGCTTACGGCCGAGGAGGCGGAGAAGATGATGGAGGAGGACTTCGAACGCCAGACCAGGCAGGCTGAGGTCGACAAGGAATACTATGTGAAGTTTCAGGAACTCGTGACCCCGGGTCATGCGGCCCAGGTGATTTTGCAGTCGCGCAACACGGCGGCGGGCAGGATGGCGCAATTCAAGAACATGCGCCGCGGTGGTGGGGGAATGCGGTTCTGACAGTCCGCGACGGCTTGACGGCCGGCTGAATACAGAGGGAGGGGAATCTCATCGGTTCTCCTCCCTCTGCCGTAATATTCATCCGCCGAAGCGGTCGCGCAGCCTCCATTCCCATTGTCCGACTGTGAGCTTGCCGACAGTCCGCGGCGGCTTGCGGGTTTGTTCCGCTTACTGAATGGCCCTCACTTCCTGAATTTGACAGAGCGCGTCCTGCCCCCCGCCTTCCATGTCACGATGTATATCCCGTCGGGCAGCGGACGCATGCTGAAGCCTTCCGATGCCGTGAACGAGCCTGCCGGCATGCCGTCGATTGTGGTTACTCGCACCTTGAAGCCAAGGCGTGAGGGGTCGGAACTGCCGAAGTGGAGCAGTCCGTCCACCGGACTGTACGCCAGCGCGTAATCTTCCGGCTCGTCGTCCAGTTCCGCTATCCCCGTGTCGTCGGGCAGCGGCTCCTGGCGTGTGACGTACCACAGGCGGTTGTTGCTTGTGGAGTTGCGGCTGTCGTTCGAGTAGCTGATGATTTGTGTGCCGTCGGCCGCGTTCCCCGCCCTCAAATTGGCTATGTGGTCGGTATGGAGGTTGAGGAAGTTGTATTGTCCCCCCGTACCCTGTGGCAGCAGCCGCCATAGCTGGCGCGCGTCGGTCGAGTCGGGTTCGGCGAGATTCAGGGGTGTCAGGATGTTGGTGGTTGCCGTGCTTTCGCCCTCAGTCGGGTCGTTGATGGCGAGTCCCGAGCTTCTGTTTATTATTTGATAGCCGCCGCCCGCCTTCACGAAATACCAGTATTGCGTCTCGCGGCTGTCGTCTCTGCCGTATGCCACTACCATGCCGTCCTCCGCGTCGAAGAGCGTGGAAGTCCCGGCGTTGGCTATAGTGTAGTAGTAACGCTCCGGGACGAACTCCGGCGTGGGTTCCTGCGGCAGCCTCGACTCAAACGCCGTGCGCAGATATTCCGTGTGGTTGGTGACGAACTCCTTCAGGTCGCTCACGTATTGGTCGTACGAGCTGTACAGCACGATTTCGTGGTACATTCTGCGGTTGATCCCCCATTTTTGGTAGTTGAGCTGTTGTGACTCGTCCATCAGGCTGTCGATGCTGTCAATCGTCTGGAGCATGAAGTCCACAAGTCCCCCGTCTATCAGCTCGTTGTACCTGCGGTTGATGAGCCTGGCGAACCACGGGTCGTCCCACATCCTGACGGTCCACTCCCGCGCGTCGCCGTAACCGATGTCGGCCATCAGCTGGTTGGTGGTCCCAGGCTTGCGGCTGTCGTTGTCGTATGCTATGTCGTAGTCCCACAATGGCCCCCAGTACAGCAGCGAGTCGTCCAGCTCCTTATAGAAGTAGGTGCTGTAGAAGCCGTCTATGTTCGCGCTGACCTCCGTCGCTATGTACCAGTTGGCAAGCGTCACCGAGTCCACCACCGCCCTGTAGCCCAGCAGCGGATCGGCGAAGTCCGACCCCGCGAGCCTCCGTTCGAAGGCGCGCACGTAGCCGGCGATGTAGTTCGTCTGCCTTGCCTGTATGTCGTCCTCGTCGGGGTAGTGGATTCGCACCGGCACGTTGTAGTTGTAGGTGCGGAAGCAGTTGCCGTCGGCGAAGCCGTCGACCTCCAGCAGGTAGCCGCCCGTTATGTTCGAGTCGTCGGTCAGCGTGTCGTCCTGTTCCGTAATGTCCACCCGGTGCTTGCGCACGTCTATTTGGTCGCTGATCTGGTAGGTGCCCAAGTACGTGTTGTTAAGTACGAGGTCCGCGAATTTGTACGCGGGGTTGAACCCGACGCCCTCAAACCTTCCCATGGCCGAGGTGACCGCGTTGCGCATCATGGTCTTGTCGCCCGCGTTGGCGAGCAGCGTCCACGATTTCGCCTTGGCGTAGCCCTTGCCGAGGAATTTCTGTTTCGAGGCGAACTTTATGCGGTATGGCTTTTTCGACATGTTCCACGTGGAGTTCCCCCTGCCCCTGATTTGCACCGAGTCGTATGTGACGACGCTGTCCGCCTCGTCCACGTAGTGCAGCGTGGAGTACACGTATTCGGTCTTGCTGCTTACGGCGGCTCCGTCGAACGTCTCAATGTATATCGCCGGCAGGTTGGTGCGCCTCGTGTATTGCTGCGCCCTCGCCGCGGTGCATGCGAGCAGCGGCAGCACTACCAGCCCGATTAGTCTTGTTACTTTCGTATGCATTTTTTTGTGTGCACAGGTTCTGTATGCCGTGTGTCGCTGCAAAGATACAACTTTCCGCCTAAACTACAAAGACAAACGGGCGGCTTCTTCATATATGCCGTATTTTCGGGGGGTGGGGAGGCTAAATGGCAAAACGGTCAAAACGACACCCCCTTGTCTTCGATTCTCACTCATTTTAATGGCGCGAACCGCAAATGGGACAAAAAAATAAACGAGTTTATTTTGTATTGTGTTCGGTTTGCACTATATTTGCATAATATAGGCTGCGCCTCAACACAAATGGTGCAAGTCAAATGAGCAGAGCCAAGCCCCGGCTTGAGCTATGCCATGACGCAGCCCATTTACGGGTGGAACCAATAAAAACAAATGAATTTGTTTTGTATTGTGTTCGGTTTGCACTATATTTGCATAATGAAAAAGGACGAGCAGAACCCGTCCTGAGAGTTTTCACAACGGAATAATCCTTATTGTGAATTGCTACAAATTAGTAGTGCAAAGGTAGGACTTTATTTTATAATAACAAAATATTTAATGAAAAAATGAAAAATATAATTGGATTAGATTTGGGAACCAATAGTATTGGTTGGGCTAAAATCTCTTATGACGACAATGGAACAGTGGTTCCACAGATTGATTTGGGGAGTCGCATAATACCTATGAGCCAAGACGTGCTTGGCAAATTCGACAAGGGCGAGACTGAGTCGCAGACGAGTGTGCGTACGGGATACCGTGGAACACGCAGGTTGTATGAGAGGAGTCATGAACGACGTGAGCGTTTGTTGCGTGTACTGCATATTATGAATTTTCTGCCAGAGCATTTCGATAATGCTATTGGTTGGAACAAGGACGACAACAAAACCTATGGAAAATTCATTGGAGATGAGCCAAAGATCGCATGGAGAAAGGATGAGGATGGCAAGATGACATTCGTCTTCATGGATTCGTTCAACGAAATGCTCGCCGATTTTGCTAAACGGCAGCCGGATTGGGTGGCTGACGGACATAAGATTCCTTTGGATTGGACTCTTTTCTATTTGCGGAACAAGGCTCTGACACAACCGATCTCAAAAGAAGAGCTTGCCTGGATTATACTCAACTTCAACCAAAAGCGCGGATATTACCAATTGAGGGGCGAGGAAGAGGAAACGGAGACAACTGATAATACCAAGAAAGAGGAATATATGGTGCTGAAAGTGATTGAAGTGGAAGCGACGGATGATCAAAAGGGCGACAGCATATGGTACAACCTGAAACTGGACAACGGATGGATATACAGGCGGTCAAGCAAGTTCCCGCTCAACGACTGGGTAGGGCAGGAACATGAGTTTATCGTAACGACTGAATATGAAAAAGACGGTACGGTCAAACTTGATAAAGACGGTCAGCCGAAACGTTCGTTTAGAGCTCCAAAAGAAGATGATTGGGGATTGCAGAAGAAAAGAACCGAAAGCAATATCGAAAGTTCGGGACAGACTGTCGGAACTTTTATATACGAGACGTTGTTGGCTGATCCTTCTACAAAGATACGTGGCAAACTTGTCAGAACTATTGAGCGAAAATACTACAAGGAAGAACTCAGGAAGATTCTTGAAAAACAAGCCGTGTTCCATTCCGAATTCCATGACAATGCCTTACTGGAACTGTGCGCACGCGAGTTGTATCCAAAGAACATCCCTCATCAGCGCATTGTGATAAAGAATGGCATGAGAAAACTCATAACAGACGACATAATATTCTATCAGCGTCCGCTTAAAAGCAAAAAGTCACTTATAAGCAATTGTCCGTATGAAAAGTACGAATATGTCGACAAATCAACAGGGGAGATAAAAGTCCAGCACATAAAATGCATAGCCAAGTCAAACCCTTATTTTCAAGAGTTCAGATTGTGGCAGTTTATAAATAATCTGCGATTGGTGAGCAACGAACTTAAGGAGACAGATGTGACAAGCGTGTATCTTCCCGACGAGGAAGCGTATGTGGGTCTTTTTAAGTACCTCAATGACAAGAAGTCTGTCAAACAAGGCGACCTTCTCGCTCATCTTGGCATAAAGAAGCCGAAAGGAAAGGATGCAAAGACGCCTGTGCGTTGGAACTATGTGGAAGACAAAGAATACCCGTGCAACGAAACCCGCTATGTCATGCTCTCCGCTTTGAAGAAGGTGAAAATTGACGAATCTTTCTTAGACGACAAGAATACTGAATACATGCTGTGGCACGTTCTCTACTCTGTGGACGACAAGCACGAGTTGGAATGCGCTCTGGCAACCTTCGCCAACCGACACGGGCTTGAAGCGGACTCTTTCGTGGAAGCCTTCAAGAAAGTTCCCGCCTTCAAAAAAGAATATGGTGCATATTCAGAGAAGGCCATAAAGAAACTGCTGTCGGTCATGCGTACTGGCTCGATGTGGAACAAGGATGATGTGCCTGAGTCGGTGCGGAAAGTTATTAATGGTGACATAAGTGACGAACTGAAAAAGCGTATGAGCCGCCAAAATATAAGTTTAGACTGTATCGACTCTTTCAAGTTCCTGCCAGTATGGCTCGCATGTTATGCCGTTTACGGCAGACATTCCGAATCTACTAATGCGGCCCGATGGCGTACTCCTGAAGAATTGCAGGCGTATATCAACGGCTTCGAGCAGCATTCGCTCCGCAATCCGATTGTCGAGCAGTGTATATTGGAAACATTGCGAACTGTTCATGACATCTGGGTGAAGTATGGACACATTGACGAGATACACGTGGAGCTCGGACGCGAAATGAAATGTACCGCTGACCAAAGGAAACGGATGTCCGACCGCAATAAAGTGAATGAGGACACCAATATGCGTATCCGAAACCTGCTTACAGAACTGAAAAACGACGGCAGTATCAGTGATGTCCGGCCTTATTCACCTATTCAGCAAGATATTTTGCGCATATACGAGGAAGGAGCGTTGCAGGAGTTGAAAAAAGATGATGCCGACTACAAGGAGATAAAGGAAATATCCGCCAAGGCGGAGCCGACACCTCGTGAACTCGAACGGTATAAGTTGTGGTTGGATCAGAAATACCGGTCGCCTTATACGGGTAGGACTATACCGCTTGCCAAATTGTTCACACCGGCATACCAGATAGAACATGTCATTCCACAGGCCCGCTATTTCGATGACTCGTTCTCCAACAAGGTAATATGCGAGGCGGAGGTGAACCAGCTCAAGTCCAACAGGCTCGGAATGGAGTTCATAAAGGCGTGTGGAGGTCAGATTGTCGGCGGTGTGAGGGTATTCAATGAACGCGAGTACACGGAGTTCATTAAGGAACATTATTCAGGAAACCGCACGAAGGCGCAGAAACTCATGATGGAGGATATTCCGGAAGCTTTCATACAACGGCAGCTGAACGACAGCCGATATATCTCGAAAGTAATCATCTCGCTCTTGTCAAGCATAGTGAGAGAGGAAAACGAACCTGAGGCGACATCGAAGAATGTGATTCCATGTACAGGTGGCATCACTACCAGACTTAAGGACGACTGGGGACTCAACGATGTGTGGAACGACATAGTAAGTCCTCGCTTCCAACGGCTGAACGATAACACGAATACAAGCGATTACGGCACATGGGAGAACAAGGATGGCAAGCGGGTGTTCCAGACGAGAGTGCCGGAGGAAATCAGACGTGGTTTCAACAAAAAGCGTATTGATCACCGTCATCACGCTATGGACGCTCTCGTCATAGCTCTGGCTTCACGAAACATCATAAGCTACTTGAACAACGAGTCGGCGCGCGACACCGTCCGCCGCGAGGATCTGCGCAGACTTTTGTGTGACCGTGGACGTGTGATACGCAAACCGTGGGCTACGTTCACGCAGGATGCCAGGGCGGCACTTCAAAACATCGTGGTAAGTTTCAAGCACTACATACGCGTCATCAATAAGACCAACAACCATTATGAGCATTATGATGATAACGGGAAAAAAATCCGTGTAAGGCAGACAAGTGGCGATCGTTGGGCTATCAGAAAATCTTTACATAAAGAGACTGTTTATGGAGCCGTTAATCTGCGCAGGAGTAAAGAACTTCCTGTCAATAAGGCACTTGAACATCCAGAGAATATAGTTGACAAGCAGTTGAAGCGAATGGTACAGGAAAAACTCAGTGACGGATGGAATACAAAACAAATAGTCGGTAGTTTGAAAAATGGGAGCCTTATGGGTAAAAGCATAGCAAAAGTAGAGGTATATTATTTCACCGACGATACGGCGGCGGAGCAGATGGTAGCAGTGAGGAAGCCTCTCGATAAGAACTTTGATGAGAAGAGGATAAAGACAATAACCGACACCGGAATTCAAAAGATTTTGCTAAACTGGCTCGAAGCAAAGGGTGGTATTTCTGAGGTGGCTTTTTCTCCTGAGGGCATCATGGAATTGAACAATAATATAGCCCAATACAATGACGGCAAGCCGCACCAGCCAATCATCCGGGTAAGGGTAAGTGAGCCAAAGGGCGAAAAATATACGGTTGGCACATCAGGCATCAATAAGAAAAAGTTTGTTGAGGCGCAGAAAGGCACAAACCTGTACTTCGCCATCTATGAGGATGAGGACGGCACTCGCTCTTATTGCACCGTGCCTCTTAACCAAGTAGTGGAACGGTTGAAACAAGGACTGTCGCCTGTACCAGAGACGAATGAAAAAGGCGTATCTCTCAAGTTCTATCTGTGTCCAAACGACCTTGTATATGTGCCTACCGATGATGAGCGGTTGTCTGCGAATGTCTCTATTGATAGAAAACGAATATATAAGATGGTATCAACAGACAGCAATAATGCCTTTTTTATTCCAGCTTATGTGGCGATTGCTATACATGATAAGGTGGAATATCTTTCTCATAACAAAATAAGAAATTTAGATGACGGAACATCCATAAAAGCGGTTTGTTGGAAGTTGGAAGTCAATCGCGTTGGTGAGATTACTAATATAATAAGGTGACGGTATGATAAAGAAAACCTTGTATTTCGGTAATCCTGTGTATCTGAAGTTGCGTAATGCGCAGATGGTCATAGAGTTTCCCGAGATTGTCAACAACGATTCGCTGCCGCCCGATTTCAAGAAGATGGAGGGGCAACGTACCATCCCCATAGAGGACATAGGAGTAGTTGTGCTTGACAACCGGCAAATCACGATTACTCACGGGCTAATGGGCGCGTTGCTTGAGAACAACAGCGCGGTCATCTCGTGCGATAGTCGTAGTATGCCCGTAGGCTTGCTATTGCCTCTGTATGGCAATACTACTCAAAACGAGCGTTTCCGCCAGCAACTCGACTCTTCCCAGCCTTTGAGGAAGCAATTGTGGCAGCAGACTGTCCGGCAAAAGATACTTAACCAGGCAAAAGTCTTGGAATGGTATACTGCGGATAAATACCCCTGCATGACTGTTTGGGCTGGCGATGTGAAAAGCGGTGATGTAGAGAATCTGGAGGGTAGGGCGGCCGCATTCTATTGGAAGCGGCTGTTCCCTGCCTGCCCCGGTTTCGTTAGGGACAGGGTGGGTGAGTATCCTAACAACTTCCTTAACTATGGCTACGCGATACTGCGTGCGGTCATCGCACGTGCGCTGGTAGGCAGCGGACTCCTGCCCACTTTGGGAATTCACCATCACAACCGATACAACGCATATTGTTTGGCGGACGACATAATGGAACCATACCGCCCGTATGTAGACGAGTTGGTAATCAAAATTATGAAGGAATTCCCCGATCGCAAAGAACTGAACCGCGACATGAAGGCAAAACTTCTGCAAATTCCTGTACTCGATGTCGTGATTGAGGGCAAGCGTAGCCCTCTGATGATTGCCGCAGGCATCACGTCGGCTTCGTTGGCGAAATGCTTCTCTGGGGAAATTCGTCGTTTGTCATACCCAGAGTATACAACCTGATGTCTGACTTGTCACGACTAAGCGAATATCGGATAATGTGGATTTTGGTGTTCTTCGACTTGCCTACAGAAACAAAGAAAGACCGTAAGGAATATGCGAAATTCCGCAAGAACTTGATTACTGACGGATTCACAATGTTCCAGTTCTCCATATATGTGCGTAACTGTGCGAGCAGCGAGAACGCCACTGTCCACATGAAGCGTGTCCGCTCGTTCTTGCCAGAATATGGCAAGGTGGGCATATTGTGTATCACAGACAAGCAGTTCGCAAGCATACAGATATTCTATGGCACAAAGCCTCAAGAACCTTCCGCTCCGGGCCAGCAGCTCGAATTGTTCTAAACAGGCCCTTAGGTCGTAATTTGAAAACTTGGCATTTCGTATGCATGTTATATCGTAGTGCCATTACTCTTTCGTTCAGCCAAGGCTGAACGGTCAACGAAAGGCGTTGCATTGCCCAACGAAT
>CAZHZH010000084.1:0-11903 GCA_964537205.1 uncultured Bacteroidaceae bacterium | reverse complement strand
TGCTTGCCAACTTGCGCCACATGGCGAGAGGCTTTTCAAAGTTTGAGTCTTAATTTGTATGTACAGAAAAAGCGTGGACGCCCATAAAGGAGACATCCACGCTTTCCAGTCTGTTGTTTATTGTTTAATTTAAATCCATGTCTTCGAATTTCTTAAACGACATGTCCGGGTTAGAGTTCCGATGGAGGTTGAGCAGTTCTTCTTTTGAGCCGACAATGATTTTGTCGAACTCACGAAGTCCTGTTCCTGCAGGAATCAAGTGTCCGCAGATCACGTTTTCCTTCATGCCTTCCAATGGGTCGCTCTTACCGCAGATCGCAGCTTCATTGAGTACCTTTGTGGTCTCTTGGAATGATGCCGCGGACATGAAGCTTGATGCGCCCAACGCCGCTCGTGTGATTCCTTGCAGAATCTGCACCGAAGTAGCAGGAATTGCGTCGCGTGCTTGTACAAGTTTGAGGTCGCGACGTTTCAGGCTTGAATTCTCATCACGCAACTTACGCGTCGTGACGGTCATTCCCTTCTTCATCGTCTCGCTGTCACCTGCATCTGTGACAATCTTCTTGCCCCAAATGCGGTCGTTCTCATCTTGAAACTCAAGTTTGTCTACAACTCCTCCTTCAAGGAAACGGGTATCACCAGGGTCGGTGATTTGAACCTTGCGCATCATCTGGCGCACTATAATCTCGAAGTGCTTGTCGTTGATCGACACTCCTTGCATACGGTATACATCCTGCACTTGGTTGACTATATACTCTTGTACGGCTGTAGGCCCCTTGATGGCAAGAATGTCGGCAGGAGTAATGGCACCATCGGAAAGTGGAGTTCCTGCACGCACATAGTCGTTGTCTTGTACGAGCAACTGTTTTGACAATGGAACGAGGTACTTGCGTACGTCGCCGACCTTTGATGTCAAAGTAATTTCACGATTACCACGCTTGATCTTGCCCATGCTGATCTCACCATCGATTTCAGCGACAATGGCAGGGTTGGACGGGTTGCGCGCTTCGAACAACTCTGTGACACGTGGCAGACCGCCGGTGATATCACCAGATGTTCCGACGCTACGCGGTATCTTTATAAGGATGTCGCCAGCCTTTAATTTCTGACCATTCTCTACGGATATGTGTCCGTTGATAGGGAAGTTGTACGTCCTAAGTATATTGCCTTCGTCGTCGACAACGTTGCAGACTGGCACCATGGTCTTGTCACGTGACTCTATGACAATCAAATCGCGAAGACCTGTAGTCGCATCCTCATCTACACGATATGTAACGCCTTCGACAACTCCGTCGAATTGGGCAGTTCCATCGAATTCTGTAACGATGACAGCGTTGAATGGGTCCCATGAGGCGATGAGTTCGCCTGAATCAACTATATCGCCATCCTTATGGAACAATTGTGAACCGTAAGGAACGCTGACGGTAGACATTGCAATGCCAGTTTTGATATCAATGAAACGAAGTTCGGCAAGACGTCCAACGACTATCATCGCATTTGGATGCTCTTCGGTTGGAGCGTCGATCGTACGGAGTTCCTCGAATTCAAGGCGGCAGTTGTTCTTTGCTACAATTTGCGCGTTAGTAGCCGCCGAACCGGCAAGACCTCCGGCATGGAATGTACGGAGTGTCAGCTGGGTACCAGGCTCTCCAATGGCTTGTGCGGCAATGACACCCACGGCCTCACCCTTTTGTACCATTCTTTGAGTGGCAAGGTTGCGTCCGTAGCATTTCATACATACGCCCTTCTTGCTTTCGCAGGTAAGAACCGAACGGATTTCCACGCTCTCTATTCCGGCATCTTCTATCTCCTTTGCTATGCGTTCGGTGATTTCCTCTCCGGATGCGACTATCAATTCTCCACTTACAGGATCTGTTATGTCGTGAACGCTTACACGTCCAAGAATGCGCTCTGCAAGCGATGCTACGACACGGTCGCCATCTTTAAGGGCTGTACAGATAAGGCCGCGGAGTGTACCGCAATCCTCCTCTGTGACGATGACGTCGTGTGACACATCGACCAGACGTCGGGTCAAATAACCTGCATCGGCTGTTTTCAAGGCTGTATCGGCAAGTCCCTTACGAGCTCCGTGGGTAGAGATAAAGTATTCAAGCACTGACATGCCCTGTTTGAAGTTCGACAGAATAGGGTTCTCGATTGTGTTGTTGTCATCGGAACCTGCGCGCTGTGGCTTTGCCATCAAACCACGCATACCTGCGAGTTGGGCAATCTGGTCTTTAGAACCACGGGCGCCGGAATCAAGCATCATAAAGACGGCGTTGAAACCTTGGTTGTCTTCTGTCATGGTCTTCAACAGTGAGGCTTTCACCTTGTCGTTCACTTCCGACCATGTGGCGATTACCTTGTTGTAGCGTTCCTTTTCTGTAATAAGACCGAACGCGTACTGTTGTGCGATTTCCTCTATCTGAGCGTTACCTTCATCAATCAGACTCTGACGGTCGGCAGGCTCAATAATGTCGTCGAGGTTGAATGAAAGTCCTCCCTCGTATGCCTTCCGGTATCCAAGGTTTTTCACTCCGTCCAAGAATTCACAGGCGCGTGCCATGCCGACAGATTTTATGACTTTTGTGATTACGTTCTTGAGAGCTTTCTTGCCAATTACTTCATTGACGAAGCCTACTTCCCTTGGCACGATCTCATTTATTATAATACGACCAACGGTAGTCTCAACGATGTGTTTGATATAGTTTCCGTTTGCGTCGATATCGTTGACCATGCATTTAATAGTCGCGTGTACGTCACATTTGCCTTCATTGTATGCGATAAGGGCTTCCTCAGGTCCATAGAATGTAAGACCTTCTCCCTTGGCTCCAGGACGCACCTTTGAGATATAGTACAGACCCAACACCATATCCTGTGACGGGACGGTGATTGGCTCACCACTGGCAGGTGAAAGGATGTTGTGCGACTGCAGCATCAAGAGTTGTGCCTCAAGTATCGCCTCATTGGACAATGGAAGGTGGACTGCCATTTGGTCTCCATCGAAGTCGGCGTTGAACGCTGTACATGCGAGAGGATGCAACTGAATGGCCTTACCTTCAATCATCTTTGGTTGGAACGCTTGAATACCCAAACGGTGCAGGGTAGGAGCACGGTTAAGTAGAACAGGGTGTCCCTTCATCACATTTTCCAGGATGTCCCAAATCTGGTCGTCTTTGCGGTCTACCATCTTCTTCGCCGACTTGACGGTCTTAACCAGTCCGCGTTCAATCAGCTTGCGTATGATAAATGGCTTGTACAATTCGGCGGCCATCAGCTTTGGAATACCACATTCGCCCATTTTCAGTTCAGGGCCGACTACAATTACTGAACGTGCGGAATAGTCGACACGTTTACCCAGCAAGTTCTGGCGGAAACGCCCTTGCTTTCCTTTCAGTGAGTCGGATAAGGACTTCAATGGACGGTTGCTTTCAGACTTGACGGCACTTGCCTTGCGCGAGTTGTCGAACAAACTGTCGACAGCTTCTTGAAGCATGCGTTTTTCGTTACGCAGGATCACTTCAGGGGCTTTTATCTCGATAAGTCTCTTTAGGCGGTTGTTGCGTATGATGACACGCCTGTAAAGGTCGTTAAGGTCGGATGTTGCGAAACGTCCGCCGTCAAGAGGAACCAATGGCCTGAGGTCAGGAGGTGTGACGGGGATGTTGTGCATGATCATCCATTCCGGCTTGTTCCTGTTGCGTGATGAACGGAAGGCCTCGACGACTTGAAGGCGCTTAAGGGCATCCTGTTTGCGTTGTTGACTGTCTCCCGTACTGGCACGGTCGCGCAATTCGTATGACAATGCGTCCAAGTCAAGCCGCTTCAACATGTACTCTATAGCTTCGGCGCCCATCATTGCGATGAACTTGTTTGGATCATCATCTGGCAATTGGTCGTTTCCTTCAGGCAAGTGCTCAACTACATCCCAATATTCTTCCTCGGTCAGAAGCTCCATGTTCTCAATATTCTTCTCTGGATCTTCCGCCACACCCGCCTGTATGATTACATAACGCTCATAGTATATTATAGAGTCAAGTTTTTTTGTAGGCAACCCCAATAGGTAGCCGATCTTGTTCGGGAGAGAGCGGAAATACCATATGTGGGCTACAGGCACAACGAGTGCGATATGTCCGGTACGCTCACGACGCACTTTCTTTTCTGTAACCTCCACTCCACACCGGTCACAAACAATTCCCTTATACCGTATGCGCTTGTATTTACCACAATGACATTCGTAGTCTTTTGTAGGACCGAAGATGCGCTCGCAAAACAAACCGTCACGTTCAGGCTTGTATGTGCGGTAGTTGATGGTTTCTGGCTTCAGTACCTCTCCGTAAGAGTTCTCCAAAATCTCCTCGGGAGAAGCAAGACCAATTGTTATCTTTGTAAAGTTTGTCTTTATCTTAGAATCTTTCTTAAAAGCCATCTTTTGTATATAATTTAATAAGATAAACTGAATTCAATCTATTATTCAAGTGTGATACTCAATCCAAGACCGCGAAGTTCATGGAGTAATACGTTGAGAGACTCGGGTATTCCAGGGGTTGGCATTGGGTCTCCTTTGACGATGGCCTCGTATGCCTTTGAGCGACCTGTAACATCATCGGACTTGATTGTGAGGATTTCTTGAAGCACGTGCGAAGCTCCAAACGCCTCAAGCGCCCAGACTTCCATCTCTCCAAATCGCTGGCCTCCGAACTGTGCTTTACCACCAAGAGGCTGCTGTGTAATCAATGAGTAAGGGCCTATTGAGCGGGCATGCATCTTATCCTCTACCATGTGGCCGAGTTTAAGCATGTATGTGACACCGACAGTCGCCTTTTGATCGAAAGGGAGTCCTGTCTCACCATCGTAAAGCTGAGTTGAGCAAGCACGTGGAAGACCTGCCTTGTCTGTCCATTCGTTCAAATCTTCAATATGAGCGCCGTCGAATATTGGCGTAGAGAACTTGACTCCGAGTTTCTTTCCTGCGGCTCCGAGTACCGCCTCGAATATCTGCCCCAAGTTCATGCGTGAAGGTACGCCCAACGGGTTCAATACGATGTCGACTGGTGTTCCGTCCGCCAAGAATGGCATGTCTTCTTGTCTGACGATCTTTGATACAATACCCTTGTTACCATGACGGCCCGCCATCTTGTCGCCTACTCCGATCTTTCGTTTCTTCGCGATGTACACCTTGGCCATTTGAATGATTCCAGAAGGAAGTTCGTCGCCTATGGTAATGGCGAATTTCTTACGCTTCAGTTCGGCATCGAGAACCTTGTACTTTTTCAGGTAGTTGGTTATCAACTCGCGTATGAGTGTATTTGTATGCTCGTCATTCGTCCACTGTGAAAGTTGAACTGCTGTATAGTCGAGGTTCTCCAGACTTGATTTCTTAAACTTTGACCCTGTCGGAATCAATTCCACTCCGAGGTAATCCTTGACTCCCATGGAAGTCTTCTTCGATGTGAGCGTTAGCAGTTTGTCAATAAGAATGGCCTTGCAGTCGTCGACCTTGTCTTGAAATTCTTTGTCAAGGGCTGGCAGTTCTTGCTTGTCACGATTTTTATCGGCGCGGCTTTTCATTACGCGGGAAAACAGTTTTTTGTCTATGACGACACCGCTGAGCGACGGATTGGCCTTTAATGACGCATCTTTAACATCGCCTGCCTTGTCTCCGAAGATTGCACGGAGCAATTTCTCTTCAGGCGACGGGTCGGATTCTCCCTTAGGGGTAATCTTGCCAATCAAAATGTCTCCAGGTTCTACATGCGCTCCGACACGGATAATACCGTTTTCGTCAAGGTCTTTGGTCGCTTCCTCGCTTACATTTGGTATATCGGAAGTAAGCTCCTCAATACCGCGTTTTGTTTCGCGGACTTCCAAAGAGAATTCATCGACATGTACGGATGTCAAAATATCCTCGCGAACCATGCGCTCGTTCAGAACGATTGCGTCTTCATAGTTGTAACCCTTCCAAGGCATGTATGCGACAAGCAAGTTACGGCCTAATGCCAACTCTCCTCCTGCTGTAGCATAACCCTCGGTCAGGATGTCTCCCTTCTTTACCCTTTGACCCTTGTCGCATATTGGTCGCAGGTCGACGGTCATGTTTTGATTCGTACGACGGAATTTTGGAAGTTTGTATTCCTTGACCGCAGGTTCAAAACTTACGAATTCTTCGTCGTCTGTACGATCGTAGAGAATTCGAATGGTTGTTGCGTCAACATACTCAACTACTCCGTCGCCCTCTGCCGTAATCATAGTACGTGAATCTTCACATACCTGTTTCTCAATTCCAGTACCTACGATTGGAGCCTCTGTACGTATTAATGGTACGGCCTGCCGCATCATGTTCGAACCCATTAAGGCTCGGTGTGCGTCGTCGTGTTCCAAGAATGGAATCAGTGCGGCAGCAATTGACGCTATCTGTTGAGGAGCCACATCCATAAGATCTACCTGCGAAGGCGGAACTACAGGATAGTCGGCATCCTTACGGCATTTCACGGTCTTTCGGATAAAGTGCCCGTCTTCGGTCAAAGGGGCGTTGCCCTGACCTATAATTTTATCTTCCTCTTCCTCTGCCGACATGTAAACAATGTCGTCGTTGTTAACGTCGCACACGCCATCCTTTACCTTGCGGTATGGAGTTTCAATGAATCCTAAGCTGTTAATCTTAGCATATACGCAAAGTGATGATATCAATCCGATGTTCGGGCCTTCTGGAGACTCGATAGGGCAAAGTCGGCCATAATGGGTGTAGTGTACGTCTCGTACCTCAAAGCCTGCGCGCTCACGTGTCAGACCGCCAGGTCCCAAAGCTGAAAGACGGCGCTTATGCGTGATTTCTGCCAATGGATTGGTTTGATCCATGAATTGAGACAACGCGTTGGTTCCAAAGAATGAATTGATTACAGACGATATTGTCTTTGCGTTGATTAGGTCTGTTGGGGAGAACACTTCGTTGTCTCTGACGTTCATCCGCTCGCGTATTGTCCGGCTCATGCGGGCAAGTCCGATGGCGAACTGGTTGGACAACTGCTCTCCGACAGTACGTACGCGACGATTGCTCAAGTGGTCGATATCGTCAACAGTAGCCTTTGAGTTTGCAAGTTCGACAAGGTATTTTATTATTTCAATGATATCCTCCTTGGTAAGTACCCTGATACTTGGATCAATACCAAGATTAAGTTTCTTGTTTATTCTGAAACGGCCGACATCACCCAAATCGTAGCGCTTGTCAGAGAAGAACAGGTTGTTGATGACTTCGCGCGCGGTAGCGTCGTCTGCTGGATCGGCGTTGCGAAGCTGGCGGTAGATGAACACTACGGCTTCTTTCTCAGAGTTGCTTGGGTCTTTCTGAAGGGTGTTGAATATTATAGAATAGTCAGACGCTGATGCATCCTCGTGATGTACCAGGACTGTCTCTACACCTGTTTCCAGTATCAAGTCGATTTGTTCGTCGTCGATAACTGTTTCACGTTCGATGACGGTCTCATTGCGTTCAATAGACACAACCTCTCCTGTTTCCTCGTCGACAAAGTCCTCTGTCCATGACTTTAATACGCGCGCGGCCAATTTACGACCCTTGACTTTTTTCAGGCTGGTTTTATTGGCCTTCACTTCTTCGGCAAGGTTGAAAATACGGAGGATGTCCTTATCTGTTTCATAACCAATAGCTCGTAACAAAGTGGTAACAGGCAACTTCTTCTTTCTGTCAATATACGCGTACATGACATTGTTTATGTCTGTGGCGAACTCTATCCATGAGCCTTTGAATGGTATAATACGGGCAGAATACAATGGGGTTCCATTTGCATGAATGCTTGAGCCGAAGAACACGCCTGGAGAACGGTGTAATTGAGATACAACCACACGTTCTGCGCCGTTGATAACAAATGTTCCGTTATCTGTCATGTAAGGGATAGGACCTAAGTACACATCTTGTATGACTGTGTCAAAATCCTCATGTTCAGGGTCTTCACACGATAGTTTCAATTTCGCCTTGAGTGGTACACTGTATGTAAGTCCTCTTTCCAGGCACTCCTCAACTGAATATCTTGGAGCATCAATGTAGTAATCCAAAAACTCTAAGACAAAATTGTTGCGAGTGTCCGCGATTGGGAAGTTTTCTGCAAAAACCTTATACAAACCGTCGTTCTTTCGCTTCTCTGGTGGTGTGTCAAGTTGCAGGAAATCACGGAATGATTTCAACTGGACATCCAAGAAGTCAGGATACGGCATTGGATTCTTGACAGATGCAAAGTTTACTCTGTTGTTTATGATCTGAGACATCTATGATATAATGGTTTTTTATTGTGAACCGACTGCTTGCAGTCTTGCTCAATTTTCATTATTATATATACGCAAAAAGTTAAGAACCCTCAACCTGAGGATTCTTAACCAAATATTGTTGGTTTGGATTTACTTAATCTCTACTTCTGCGCCAGCAGCCTCAAGAGCTGTCTTCAATGCATCAGCAGTAGCCTTGTCAACGCCTTCCTTGATGTTGCATGGTGCGCCATCAACGAGATCCTTAGCTTCCTTAAGACCAAGACCACAAGATTCCTTAACGGCCTTTACAACTTGAAGCTTTGCGGCACCCGCGCTCTTTAGAACAACATCAAATGATGTCTTTTCCTCAGCAGCGGCCTCGCCTCCAGCAGCAGGAGCGGCAACTGCAACAGCTGCAGCAGCTGGTTCAATACCATATTCATCCTTAAGGATAGTCTTTAATTCACTAACTTCTTTTACTGTCAAATTTACCAATTCTTCAGCAATAGCTTTCAAATCTGCCATAATAGTACAAATTTTAATTTATTTACTTTTATTGTTTGTTATTCTTGTTTTTCGCCTTTTTCAGCGATAGCGTCAAGCACTCCGTATATAGTACCTGAGCCAGATTCCAATGCACCAAGAACTCCTTGGATCTGGCCTTCGAGAGCGGCAACGACTTCTGCAATGAGTTCGTTCTTGCTCTTGATTGCACAGAGTGCGTCAAGGTTCTCTGCACCTACGTATGTACTTTCTTCTGCATAAGCAGCCTTTAATGCCGGCATGCCGTTGTGATCCTTGTTGAACTTCTTCAGCATCTTGGCGGGTACGTTGGCAGTATTGCACAACATAAGACCCGTAGGTCCCTTAAGAGCAGGATTCAATGCAGAAAAATCTCCCTCCAGCTTTTCGAGAGCTTTTTCCAGAAGGGTGTTCTTTACAACTTGAAGTTTAATCTCAGACTTGAAACATTCACGACGCAAATCACCTGTTACGGCAGAGTCAAGAGATGACATGTCGACCAGATAGAAATGTGGGAATTTGTTCAAGCTCTCAACGAGACTATCTATCATTAAGCTTTTATCTTCTTTCTTCATAATCTTCTACAGTTATTATTCAATAGACTTCGGGTCAATTTTCACACCCTTGCTCATTGTACTTGATAGATAAATGCTTTTGATGTAAGTACCTTTGGCGGTAGAAGGTTTGAGCTTTATGATTGTGTTGATGAACTCTTTTGCGTTTCCAACAATTTGCTCTGGAGTGAACGACACTTTGCCTATTGAAGTGTGAACAATTCCTGCCTTGTCTACCTTAAAGTCGATTTTGCCTTGCTTCACCTCGCGGATGGCTTTGGCAACATCTGTAGTTACTGTACCGCTCTTTGGGTTTGGCATTAGTCCGCGAGGACCAAGCACACGTCCGAGGGCACCTATCTTACCCATACAAGATGGCATGGTTATGATGACATCAACATCTGTCCATCCACCTTTAATTTTCTCGATATATTCATCGAGACCCACATAGTCAGCGCCGGCTTCTTTTGCAGCAGCCTCCTGGTCGGAAGTACACAAACAGAGTACGCGAACTTCCTTGCCAGTGCCATTCGGAAGGGAAACGACACCTCGAACCATTTGATTCGCCTTACGCGGATCGACTCCTAAGCGTATGTCGATATCCAGTGAAGCGTCAAATTTCGTGGTTGTAATCTCCTTGACCAAACTGGCGGCCTCATTCAGGGTGTAAGCCTTCCCTGCTTCAATCTTGTCTGCAACTAACTTTTGGTTTTTTGTTAACTTACTCATCTTAATTGAAGTGTTTAATTATTTACCAGGGAATTCTCCTTTGACTGTTATACCCATGCTTCTTGCAGTTCCTGCAATCATCCTCATGGCTGCCTCAATCGTAAAACAATTCAGGTCTGCCATCTTGTCTTCTGCGATCGTTTTTACTTGATCCCATGTGATTTCAGCAACTTTTGTACGGTTAGGCTCCGCTGAACCTTTCTTTACTTTTGCTGCCTCAAGCAACTGTACGGCTGCAGGAGGTGTCTTGATGACGAAATCGAAAGACTTGTCTGAGTAGTACGAGATAACGACAGGAAGGATTTTTCCAGCTTTATCCTGAGTTCTGGCGTTGAACTGCTTGCAGAAATCCATGATATTAATACCCTTCGAACCCAGTGCAGGTCCTACTGGCGGAGATGGATTTGCAGCGCCACCTTTAATCTGTAGTTTGATTAATCCAGCAACTTCTTTAGCCATTTTCTTTTTACTTTTATTTGATTAATACGATTAGAACGATAGCGTAACAGATTCCATCATTCTGTTGAAACTTGTCCATAACTCAACTCCAAAGGAGTAATTCGACCGAAGATCTTGACGGCAACTTTGAGTTTCCTTTTCTCACTGTTGACCTCCTCGATAGTGCCGTTAAAGCCGCTAAACGGACCGTCTGTTACTTTGACAGCCTGTCCTGCAACATATTCGACGGTAGGCGTTTCTGGTATTTTCTCACCATTTTGGTCAATGCCTAAAAGACGGTTGATCTCGTTTGGACGCAAAGGTATAGGAGTACCACCTACTCCAAGAAAACCTAAGACATCGGGAGTATACCTCAACATTCCCTGAATTTCATTGGTTAATGCTGCCTCAACCAAAACGTAGCCAGGCAGTAAGTTTGAATCCTTAACCACCTTCTTGTTTTTGTGCTCTACCTCGATTTTCTTGGTAGGAACCAAAACCTGGGGTACATACTTTTCATAATGGTGGTTCTTCATGTCAAGTTCTATATATTCCTTGACGCGAGCCTCATGACCACTGATTACCTTCAGTACATACCATTTTGTTGTTAATTCAGCCATTTCTTTCCCTTACTTTAATCAATTAAAGAGTGAATAGACAACACGCATGAAATTCTCGAAGATCCAGTCAATGATAAACACAACAACTGCGATGATTACGGAAGCAGTTAAGACCATCACAGCACTGTTTGTCAACTCTTTCCAAGTTGGCCAAGTCGTTTTATGTACAAGTTCATCGTATGATTCCTTGCAATAATTTGTTATATCCTTTACTGTAAACATAATTCTTACATTTTGCACGGGAAGAGGGGCTCGAACCCCCGACCTTCGGTTTTGGAGACCGACACTCTACCAACTAAGCTATTCCCGTATAAGTTAACGGTCTGGTCGGTTAGGCAACAGACCGTTAGCTATTGTGTTATTAGTCGAATACTTCTGTGATCTGGCCTGAACCTACTGTACGTCCACCTTCACGAATGGCAAAGCGAAGACCCACATTGAGAGCTACAGGGTAGATAAGTTCAACTGAAATTTCAACGTTGTCACCAGGCATAACCATTTCAACTCCTTCTGGAAGAGTGATCTCACCTGTACAGTCCATAGTACGGAGATAGAACTGTGGGCGATAGTGATTCTTGAATGGTGTATGGCGACCGCCTTCCTCTTTCTTCAAAACATAGATAGACGCTTTGAATCCTTTGTGAGGAGTGATTGCTCCCGGGTGTGTAATAACCATACCACGCTTAACTTCCTTCTTGTCGATACCACGGAGAAGAAGACCTACGTTATCACCTGCCTGACCCTCATCAAGGATCTTACGGAACATTTCGACACCGGTAAC
>CAZHZH010000083.1:7902-12053 GCA_964537205.1 uncultured Bacteroidaceae bacterium | reverse complement strand
ATGACAAAAAGAGAGTTTGTTAGGGCGTAACAGCCTAATGACCGATTTGGGTTAATATCTAAACTCGTCCCAATGTTGACGGGACAGTAATGAAGCAGAAAGTCTAAAGGAAACGAATAAAAAATCATAGTCCGCACCTTGTCTTTCGAAATAATGTTGTAATTTTGCGTAACTAAACCTCACCAAAACCTAAAGATATGATGATATACCATCTCCTCAACCGCAAGATCAAAGTCGCCTGCATAATTACAGCCGCATTGGCAACGTCCTTACCGGCATGGAGCCAGGACTTTCTTGTCAACGACAGCATTGTACCACAAGGAGGAACCGACCAACTCACCACAGACCAACTGAACAAGGGACTGCTCAACAGCGCGCTCGACGCCATATCGGGAAAGGCGGCTGGTGTGAACGTGTCGTCGTCGGGAGCCGACCGCTTGGCGATGCTCAACAGCGTGCGGGTACGCGGCACCACATCGCTGACCGGAGGCAACGACCCGCTGGTCATCATCGACGGAGTGTACTCAGACTTGTCTACACTTTCGACAGTGTACCCCGCCGACATAGAGAGTTTCACCATATTGAAGAACGCGTCGGAAACAGCTCAATTCGGCTCACGCGGCGCGTCGGGAGTCATAGCGGTAAAGACCAAGAGCGGACACAGCGGCAAGTTCAACATCTCCTACGACGGCACGACAGGCTTCGACGCACGCTACAAATACCTTGACATGCTCGACGCTGACGGCTACCGTTCGCTCGCAAACCGGCTTGGAGGTCTGTACAAAGACCTCGGGTACAACACAAACTTCCAAAAGGAGATAAGCAGGACAGGCGTAGTGCAAAACCACCACGTGGCGTTCAGCGGAGGTACGGACAAAAGCAACTATCGTGCGTCGATCGCCCTTATGGACCACAAGTCCATTATCAAGCAACTCGGCTACAACAACATCGTGGCAAAGCTTGACATCACCCAGCACGCGTTCAACGACAAGTTGCAAATCGACTTCGGACTGTTCGGCTCGTCACAGAAGAACAAGGAGTTCTACGACGAGTTCACCACCCTGTACTCAGCGGCGGCAATGAACCCACTGCTACCCTACGGACAATACAACGGCGGATGGGTGAAGAACGGAGGAGCGTCGTGGATCAACCCGCCTGCGGCACTGCTGCACGAACGCAACGAGACGAAGAACCAAAACTTCATAACCCACCTGCAACTCACCCTCGACCTGCCATACGACATGAAGCTGCACGCCATAGGCTACTATTCGTACCAGAACATCGACAACGGGAAGTTCGCACCTACATGGGTGTGGGCGCAGGGATACGCTTACAGGGGCGACACACGGACGGAAGACTACATGGGGGATATCACGCTCGACTGGAACCACACGTGGGGCATCCACCGTTTGGCAGCGTCGATTACAGGCGAATACCAGAAGACCACCAACTCCAGCTTCTGGACACAAGTGAAGGCGTTCACTTCAAACGATTTCTACTACAACAACCTTGCCGGCGCGTCGGCCACACCATACGGCAACACGGCAAGCACATACACAGACCCGCGCCTGCTCTCAGGACTCATAACCGCCTCGTACACCCTCGCCGACCGCTACACGCTCGACGCGTCGCTGCGCGCCGACGGCTCCTCGATGGTGAGCGACGAACACCAGTGGGGTTACTTCCCATCGGTCTCTGCCGGATGGGACATTATGAAAGAGCCGTTCATGCGGCAGGCCAAACACATATCCGCACTGAAGGCGCGCATAGGCTACGGGCGGACAGGAAACCTTGGGGCGATCAGCTCGTACATGACACTCAACAACCTTGTGCCAATAGGACGCGTGTCGGTCGACGGCACGCCAACGGTCACAATGGGACATACACGCAACACCAACCCCGACCTGAAATGGGAGACACGAAGCACGTTCAATGTGGGAGCCGACATCGGGCTGCTGAACAACAGGGTGTTCCTGACAGCCGAATACTATTATTCGCAAACAACCGACATGCTATACGCATACGACGTGCCGGTGCCAAACTACGCCTTCGACAAAATGGTAGCCAACATAGGCAAGATGAGCAACAGCGGAGTGGAAATAGGCGTGAGCGTCGTACCCATTGACAAGAAAGACATGGAACTCAACATAAACCTCAACATGTCGTGGCAAAAGAACAAGCTGATATCACTCAGCGGCTACTACGACGGAAAGTACATGTCGGCTCCAAAGATGACCGCTATAGGACAACTGACAGGAGCGGGACAGAACGGCGGATACAACAACATAACGTACCAGATTGTGGGACAACCGCTCGGAGTGTTCTACCTGCCCCACTGCACCGGACTGACAGACAACGGACACGGATTCATGCAATACGAGATAGCCGACCTGAACGGCGACGGGACAGTGGATCTGAACGACGACGGCGACCGCTACATCGCAGGACAGGCGACCCCGAAGATGACCCTGGGCTCAAACATCAGCTTCCGTTACAAGAACGTCGATTTCACGATACAGATGAACGGAGCCTTCGGGCACAAGATATTCAACGGAACGTCACTGAGCTACATGAACCTGTCGAACTTCCCAAGCTACAACGTCATGTCGAAAGCCCCGGCGGCCAACATAGTGGACCAAAACGTGACCGACTACTGGCTCGAAAGCGGCGACTACCTGAATATAGATTACATAACCGTCGGCTGGAACGTGCCACTGAAGAGCGACAAGATACTCAGCGGCCTGCGGCTGTCGCTCAACTGCAACAACGTGGCGACCATCACCGGCTACAGCGGACTCACCCCGATGATCAACAGCTATGTAGTGAACTCATCAATGGGCATCGACGACAAACGGTGCTACCCTGTTTACCGCACCTTCTCAGTAGGTGTGAATGTCCAATTCTAAACACAGAAGAACTATGAGAACCTATCGTTTTATATTACTCGCACTGACATTATCCGCACTGACCGCCTGCCTTGACGAGTCGCCACGCGACAGCCTCAACGAAGACCAGGCGTACAACTCAGCGCGCAACCTATATATCAACTCCGTCGCCACCTTATATAATTATATAGGAGGCAGCGAGGATTTCCAAGGACTACAAGGGACAAAACGAGGAGTGTACGACTACAACACGCTGACGACCGACGAGGCGATCATCCCGATACGCGGAGGCGACTGGTACGACGGCGGCTTTTGGCAGGACCTGTTCAACCACAACTGGAAGGCAGACGACGAGGCACTCTACGGCACATGGAAATACCTTTACAAAGTAGTGGTCTTGTGCAACGAATCACTCCAAACCCTCGCGGAAAGGCGTTCGCTCCTCACCGACGAGGAATACGACGCATACCGCGCCGAGGTAAGGGCCATACGCGCCATGTTCTACGCATACATACTCGACATGTACGGCAACGCGCCACTTGCAAGCGACTCAGTCGACCTGAACACAGACGCAATACAAATGTCCCGCCCGGACATGTTCCGTTATGTATTCAACGAGTTGCAAGAAGTGGAATCATTGTTGCCTGACGGCCACAGCAACTATGAAGGCAACTACTATGGACGCATCACACGCGCCGTCGCATGGTTCATACTGGCGAAGCTGGCACTGAACGCCGAGATATACGAGGATGCCGACTGGACGGACGGGACCTTCACCGAAGGCGGCGACCTCTGGTTCGACGTTGACGGCAGCAGGCTCAACGCATGGCAGACGTGCGCGGCATACTGCGACAAGATAACCGACGCAGGCTACAGGCTCGCCGACGTGTTCGCAAGCAACTTCTACATACACAACGAGAATTCGCCAGAAAACATATTCGTGATTCCAATGGACAAGAACCTGTACAGCAACCAATTCGTCAACCTCTTCCGCTCGCACCATTACGCACACGGAGGAGCGCGCTCAATGGCTGCAGAGAACGGCACTTGCGCCACAGTGTCAACAGTCAGGGCGTTCGGATACGGGACAGACAGCCTTGACAACCGGTATGAAGACAGCTTCTATTCCGACACGGTGTACGTCTCAGGAAAGCTCGTCACGCTCGACAACGGCGAACCACTCGTGTACATGCCGCTCGCCGTGGAAGTGAACCTCACCTACAGTCCGTACATACAAACAGCGGGCGCGCGCATGAAGAAGTATGA
>CAZHZH010000083.1:0-7802 GCA_964537205.1 uncultured Bacteroidaceae bacterium | reverse complement strand
CGGCAAGACTTGATACGCTTCAGGCGGTTCACCGACGCGTATGACCAGCGTGAGCGCTGGTCGAATGAGGACGACGGGCATACCATAGTGTTTCCGATTCCGACAAAGGCGATCGAGCTGAACACCACGCTCAGGCAGAACCCGGGATACAAATAAGTCCTTACACACACCCTGCATAAGGACATAGACGGAGTTAGCTCTTCACAATATCCAGTTGTGATTTGCTTACACAAATGGTGCAAGTCAGATGAGCAGAGCCATCATTGGCGAAGCCAATCTTCAGTGCTATGGGGTCCGCTATGAGGATCCACTCCTCCCTACGGTCGTCGGGATGACGAAAGGGGCGGTCGTCGGGATGACGAAAGGGAGAGGCGCAACCCATTTACGGGTGAAACACATTAGTATCTTGCAACTTGAAGATACACTCAGCCCTAAAGGGCTTCGGTATGACGAGGGGTATCAGTTACAATATCCACAACCGCCCGAATCTGTTGTGAGAGCGAGAGCTTGTCAACATCAATCCAATGTATGGAACTGTCGTGCGCGAACCAGGTCATCTGCTTCTTCGCATACACACGCGTGTTTTTCTTCAAGCGTTCGACTGCCATACCGAGTTCCCATTCGCCGTCGAGCACCCGGAACAGTTCCTTATATCCGACAGTGTTGAGAGAATTAAGCTGGCGTTTCGGGTAGACACGCTTAGCCTCATCCAGAAGTCCGTTTCGCATCATCTGGTCCACCCTGTCGTTTATTCGTGAAAACAGGTTGCTCCGCTCCCTGCGCAACCCAATTTTGACTATATTGAACGGACGCTCCTTCGGCATCCTCATACGGAACGAAGAATAAGGTCTGCCCGTCTGGTAGCACACCTCCAACGCATGCACGATGCGCTTATAGTTCTTCTTATCCACCTCCTCATAGTATGCGGGGTCGAGCAAGCGGAGTTCGGCGGCCAAGACATCCAGTCCTTCAGTCCGCAGCCGCTCTTTCATCAGACTGCGGGTGTCATCATTAATAGTCGGTATGTCGTCTATGCCCTTTGTAACCGCGTCGATATACATCATGCTTCCCCCGACCATGAGCGCGTATTCGCGGCTTTGGAACTGCTCGTCCAACAAGCGCAGCACATCCTGTTCGTACTGAGCCGCACTATAGTATTGCTCAAGAGGCAGAATGTCGACGAAGTGATGCACCACACCTCCCATTTCATCCTTGGAGGGTTTCGCCGTGCCTATTGTTATATCCTTGTAAATCTGCCGTGAGTCGGCTGATATGATATCACACGACAAGAGCTTGGCGACAGCAACGCCAAGCTCCGTTTTTCCTACTGCCGTCGGTCCCAGCAAGACGACCAGCGTACCATTACTCATAAGGGTTGCCGTCGCTTATCTCCAAACCTTCCAATCCCAGTTCGTCGTCGTCGATGCCGTCGCCGAACAAGTCATCGTCCAAATCGCCGCCACCCGTCGGAGGCAGTGGTTCCTTCGCCAGCAGCTCGTCAACATCGATTGTTTGTTGTGGAGCCTTGCCCAATTGCCGGGTCACCTTTGGTTCCTTGAGTCTTTTACCAGTTATGATTTCAGCCACCTCAATGAAAAAACATCTGTCGGCCAATGGATCAAACGTATAGAGGAGATGCTGTTTTTCCTCATCGATGAACTCGCTCAAGGCAGTATCCGCCATGACGTACGAGTCCTCATCGCTCTCCGTGTCCATTTCCACCAAAGTAATCTCCTGACGTTTTTCCCAACCATTTTCACAAATTGTGAAATACGTGAGTTGGTCATCCTTATAATCACATGTCTTGAGAATAGCCTTATGGAAATCAAGGAACGTGGCATCTGAATCAAGCTGTATTTCCCGCATGAAGTCGTCGACTTCGTCCGAGATAAGGATAAATCTAAAAATCATATTACTAAAGTCTAACGAATAATTCCACGTTGTGACGCGCCCACAAAGTCCAATATGTATTGCACTTCAGGTCCGACAGGAATAGTCTCGCGTACCTGCTTCAAAGCCTCAGGGACACGCAGGTTGCTGTTATATATAATACGATAGGCATTGTGTATGTCGTTTATAAGTTCAGTGGAGAAGTTCTTACGCTTAAGGCCTACGATGTTCAATCCGCAATAAGCGACCGGTTCACGGGCAGCGATCACATACGGAGGAACGTCCATGCTGGTCCGTGTGCCACCCTGCACCATCGTATATCCGCCGATGCGGCAGAACTGATGCACAAGCACCACCGCGCTGATAATGGCATAATCGTCCACTATCACCTCGCCTCCGAGTTTTGTGGAGTTTCCCATGACGATGTTGCTGCCGAACTCACAGTCGTGCGCTATGTGCGCGTTCTCCATAATCAAGTTGTTACTGCCGACGGTGGTTACGCCCTTGCTTGCCGTACCCCTGTGAATGGTTACATTCTCGCGTATACGGTTGTGATCGCCTATGACGACATACGATTTCTCACCTTTGAACTTCAAGTCCTGCGGAACGGCTCCGATGACCGCTCCGGGGAATATCAAGTTTCCATCGCCCAATGTTGTTCCATTAAGGATTGTGACACTGTTCATCAGTTCGTTGTTGTCACCAATCTCCACTCCCTTGTCGATGAAGCAGAACGGACCTATAGTACAGTCCTTGCCAATCTTCGCCTCTGGGTCTATAAATGCTAACGGACTTATTTTTGACATTCTTATTCTTTTATTTATTATTGTAATTTACTCTGCGCCTTTATCATGCGCGCCACCTTGTTATTAATAGTATGCCCTGGCCGAAGAGCCTTGATTCTGGCTTTCAACGGTCCGCCGATCAGTGCGAGGTCTCCGATGATGTCGAGCAACTTGTGCCGTGCCATCTCATTGGGCCAGGTAAGCGGCTTGCGATTCAAATAGCCGAGCTTCGTCGCGTCCATATGAGGCACGCCCATCTCGTCTGCAAGAAAATCCAGCTTGTCCTGCGACAGCTGGTTTTCATATATGACAATCGCGTTGTCGAGGTCACCGCCTTTTATATACCCCAGTTCGAACAACGGCTGTACATCCCTCACAAAGACAAAAGTACGAGCCGAGGCTATCTCCTGTGGGAAGTCGCTTATATCGTCTAATGCGGCAGATTGATTAGCCAGCATTTTCGACTGGAACGCGATAGTTATATCCAACGACAGATGGTCGCACGGGCTTACGACTATATGTTCGCCACGTTCGCCGTCTATTTTTATCTCATGATCAACAATGACATATTTTTTTTCAGCGTTCTGCTGTACGAGTCCCGCCTTGTTAATCTCCTCGACGAATATTTCAGCACTGCCGTCGAGTATCGGCATTTCAGGACCGTCAAGTTCTATTCTGCAATTGTCAATGCCCGACGCGTATATGGCCGCCATCGCATGCTCTATAGTACCTACCCGTACATCACCTTCCGCTATTACAGTTCCTCTTGTCGTCTCAATCACGTTTTCCGAAAGGCATCGTATGACCGGTGTTCCTTCCAAATCGACACGAACCATCTTATATCCGTAGTTCTCAGGAGCCGGGCAGAATTTCGCCGTTACAAACTTACCTGTATGTAATCCTTTGCTTCTGACTGTGAAGCAGTCTTTCAGGGTTACCTGCTTTTGCATATTGCTCTTAATTCTTCTATTTCCGTCTGAAGTTTATTTACTTGTTTCACTAAATCTGGAAGGTTCTTGTATGCCACCGAACTCCTTGCGAAGTTTTGATGTTCAATTGCCGGATAGCCCATAATAGTACAATTGCCGTTCTTCACCATCCGTCCGCCAGGAATGCCCGATTGCGCGCCTGCATAGACCTTGTCGCCCAACGTGATATGTCCGGCGACACCCACTTGTCCGCCCAGCATACACCATTCGCCGACCTTTGCGCTGCCTGCGACACCCACTTGGGCCGACATGACCGTGTTACTGCCCACTTCCACGTTGTGGGCTATCTGCACAAGGTTGTCGAGTTTCACTCCGCTATGTACGATTGTAGTTCCCATTGTGGAACGGTCGATACACGTATTGGCGCCTATTTCCACATTATCCTCAATTGTCACGATACCTATTTGAGGAATCTTCTCATAACCCTCTGCCGTCGGCGCGAAGCCGAACCCGTCAGCTCCGATCACACAGCCCGCATGGAGTATGCAGCGACTGCCGATCTTGCATCCATGATAAATCACGGCATTACTATATATAATGGTGTCATTCCCCACAGTGGCGTGAGCGCCCACTGTGACATGCGGATACAACTCAACGCCGTCGCCGATTTCAGCTCCGTCCTCAACGACCGCGAACGGCGCGATGTAGACATCCTTGCCAATTTTCGCAGTGTCGGCTATAAACGCCAAAGAGCTAATGCCGCTTGGCTTGGGCTTCATTGACTCATATAACTGCAAGAGCCGACTTACGGCCTCGTATGCGTTTTTTACACGTATAAGAGTAGCCTTGACCGGCTGTGCAGGTTTGAAATCTTCATTTACGAGTACGACAGAAGATTGTGTTGTATATATATAATGTTCGTATTGAGAGTTGGCGAGAAACGATATAGCTCCAGGAACCCCTTCTTCTATTTTTGCAAATTTATCTATTACGGCATTTTCATCTCCTTCAATAGTTCCGTTGATGTATGCCGCAATCTGATGTGCAGTAATTTCCATCTTACCTTTTTAGTTACCGCGGGCAAAGTTACGTAAAAAAAATGGAACCAACGTTTATGTCCGCCCCTTTTTTGTGTCAAACAACATAAATAGCAAGTTTTTTTTTGTGAAAAGCGATAATATTATTACCATATAATATTCTGAGTAAAGGAAATTATTACTATTTTTGCAGATGGTAATTGTTTTTCAAGACATCATTTTTTAAGCATGAAACATATTATGAAGAGACTGACAATCCTTACAATCTCATTGCTCTGCATCGCAGTCATGGCGAAGGCGGCAAATACCGTACAATCGGTGTCGCAAGTAGCATCGGGAGCGACCATCAGCGCGGACGTTGATTACACCATCACAAGTGCCACGCCTTTCGCAACAGCCGGCAGTGTCGACATCACCAATACAGAACACGCGGTAGTCATCATCCAGAAAATCAAGCCAAGCGTGGTGTTAAGCACATGGATGGACCACATATACATCAAAGGAGAGAAGGCGGTCGACGGCGTAAACTGCCAAGTCAGGATGTACAGCAGTGGAACCATAATCCTGCCGTATGGCGGCGACGACTTCCATCCGCTTGTATGCTATACCGGGGAGGACTTCAGCGGCGACTCGTGTTCAGACTATTCAGAGGGGCATTCCGGAGGTTTCATGAAGACCCTTACAACGGCGACATTGCTGAACAATATCAAGTCGTTCAAGCTGAAGCGCGGATATATGGTTACATTCGCGCTCGGTACGGCTGGATGGGGTTACAGCCGCTGCTTCATAGCAGACAAAGAGGATTTGGAGGTCAATCTGCCAGAACACATGAGCGGACGCATATCCTCCTACCGACTTTTCAAATGGTTCAACGCACAGAAAAAAGGGTTGGCGAGCAATGCCAGCGCGGCGGCAAACGCGGCGCTCAACACATCATGGTGTTACGACTGGGCGCAAGGCAACGCAAGTTTGCTGCCCGACCAGGAATGGGTTCCAAACCACATATATGAGGACTACCCGTCGGCATCGACATGCGGAAGCGTCTCACAGTCATGCCACTTGAAGAACAACAACGAGCCGCGCAACACAAGCGACGACCATCCACAAGACCTCGCGACCATACTCAACAACTGGCAGAACCTGATGCGTACGGGCTTGCGCCTCTGCTCTCCATCCTCATGGGACGGCAGCGACTATTGGAACGGGACAGGCTTCATAAAGACCTTCCTCGACAGCATCGACGCAAAAGGATGGAGGTGCGACATCGTAGACGTTCACGCCTATTGGAACTCCGGCAACTTCGGATATCTGCAATCCCGGTGGTGGCCAAGCATGAAACGCCCTATATGGGTGTCAGAATGGATTTGGGGCGCATCGTGGAACAGCAACGGGGCTTTCGGCAGCGGCGTGTCAAACAACGACATCCTGAGCACCACGAAGTCCATACTGAATACGCTCAACTCATCAGGAGCAGTCGAGAGATACGCCTATTGGAACAGTGAGAGCAAAGCCCACATATACGAGAACGGCTCACTTACCACACTGGGAGAATACTATGCGTCGATGGGAAGCGGATTAGGTTACAATAAAGACTATGAGTTCGTCCCTACAGTGGTGTATTACGCTCCGACAAACCTCAACGGCACTTACACGAAGTCGAAGGGAAGCTATACACTGACATGGAACGACGACAACGGCGACATGCTCGACTCTATGACGGTGGAATGCCGCCGTCCGGGTGACATTACTTACAAATGGATCGGCAGAGTGACGCTGAAAGACAAGAACAGCAAGACCGGAGCTTCTTACCAGTTCACCGACTACCCAGAGGCGGGAGCCAACTACTACCGCATCGCGTCGTACGGCATAGGCAAGGCTGCCAAATACTCGAACACAACGTCCGTGACCGTAAGTTCATCGAAAGGTGACGAGACAATGCAATACGGGAACATCGATGTCACGAACCTCAGCTCAATAGCAGTGGAGTTCGACACCACCCAGGCGGCGACACCACTGATATTTACCGGTATATACACATTAAAGAACACCACGACGACACCAGTGTCCCTTATAAGCAACACGAGTGTCAGGGGATTCACGTATCAGTTGCTGCCTTGGGGACAGTCTGGCACACAAACCATCACCAGCGCAGAGCAAGTCTCGTTCCTCGCCATACCGGCAGGCAACCACACTTATGGAGACGTAGATGTGGAAATCGGTACTGCGAGAGTGAAAGGCGACACTACGGAAGTCACGTTTAACGAACCGTTTGCTGAAGGAGTCGTCCCTGTTGTCATCACAGAACTAAAACCTTCATTGCGGACAAACCCAATCAATGTGAGAATATGGGATGTGACCAACACAGGTTTCAAGGCGACTGCCATGTATGAGGCAGGCGTAGGCAAAAACCTTACGATCGCCCAAACGATGAACTATCTCGCATGCACGCCGGGACAAGGGAAAATAAACAAGGACATCCTCATAAGCGCGGGAATAGGCGAGAACCTTGTCTACGGAGTCACATACCGCCAGGAAGTATTCCGCACGACAAATACCGACGGCACAGTGTCGGAAGACGCGGATACAATATTCCTCAGCAATCCTTACATGTTTGGCGCGTTGCAAACATACAACTACCCTACCGCGACCGTCATACGCAAATACATAGACATGCAGACGAAGGACGAAGACGGCAACACCTTGACATACGGCACACGTATAAGGAGGGTCGTCGACACCTCAGCCGGCAATTATACTAACAACCTGGAAAGTGGTGACAAGTTCGGGTGGATTTGCATTTCGTCCAACACGTCAAATGAAGCAGGAGACGTGAATGGCGACGGACAGGTGGACACGCAGGACGTACTAAGCGTGTACGAGTTTATGCGCAGTTCGAACGAAGTGACCTCAAGCACCGCCGAAGATGTGAACGGCGACGGACAGGTGGACACACAAGACGTGTTGAGCATCTACGACTATATGCGTGACAAGTAGCCTTGCAAGCCGAACGCAGTCAAACCAAATACAAAGGCTACGTTTGACTGCGCCAATCCACAATCCCAATTCGGTCAATAGACAGAATTGGGATAAGAACAACGAAGCTGAAAGCAACCAACTAAAAACACTATAACGCAGAAGCTTCCGCTGTGTGAATGCCCACT
>CAZHZH010000082.1:0-12156 GCA_964537205.1 uncultured Bacteroidaceae bacterium | reverse complement strand
TAGAATGTCATGTCTGTAATCCTTTCTTTGTTTTTACGCTGCAAAATTAGTTTGTTTCCACCTTGCAAACGCTACCATTCATTTATGAAAAACTACCGATTTGATAAATCTATCTAATTACGTTTCCAGTATATGCCGTTTTTTATTATCTTTGCCGTACAAATCGCATGGCATTATGAAAAAAAACGGCAAGAATGGAAATGACGCTAATGTAGACAAGTACAGAACGCGCAGCATAGGCACATTCACCGGACAGACGAACAGCCAACTCGCATTGATGCGCTATACCAAAACATCCTGTGGCGTTGACTTCCTGCTCAACACGGCCGACAGTTCTGAAAAAGCTCCATGGTTCCATTATAACGAAAGGTATCAGACCGACTTCTTCGAGTTTTATTTCTTCAGGCAGGCGAACGGGTGGATGGTGCGTGGAAGTGAGCGCATTGATTTGCACGGCGGCATGTTGCTTATAATATCGCCGTTCCAGCATCAGGAATGGCACACAGATGACAAGCGGATGGACTACACTTTCCTCGTCTTTCAAGAGGAATTCGTCAACAACTTTTTCTCTGACCAGTATTTTATGTACCGCCTGTTCTACTGCTATCAGAACGACTTGCCGACTTATTTCGACATTACTCACGACGAAGCAGCACCATTGCTCACGTTGCTTTGTGAGATGAAAACCGAATTACACAATCCTGTAGCCGACAGCTATCAAATGATACTCGCCTACCTGTATGAGTTCCTCCTGAAATTAAACCGGCTATACGCACGTCGTTTCAACCTTAACTTTCCTCCTCCACGCAACAACTATGCCTTCCAATACAAGCGGTTGCTCGAACAAAATATACGTAAATACAACCGTGTGGAAGACTATGCGGATATGATGCATATCAGCCGGGTGACTCTCAACACGGCTGTCATGAAGGAATTTGGCGTGACGGCCAATCACCTGCTCAAGCAGCGTCTTTTGCAAGAGGTGAAACAAATGCTGCTTTTCACAGACTCCAACATCAATGAGATAGCATACCAATTGAATTTCTCCGAGCCGAACCACATGATGCGCTTCTTTAAAGCGATGACAGGGATAACGACGACCGAATTCGTAACCGCCTATCTCCGTGACGGCCATACTTAGTAATGTCATTTGTATTCTCACACCAAACGGCCACAGGGCTGACGCATCACTTTTCATGGTGAAAACATAAGATTTCTTTTCTTGGCTATAATTCACATAATACTCTTATAATAACCTGGATAGTAGGTGATCGAACTGTCAAATGCTGAAAGGTCTGTACTTGAAACTCAGACTAACAAGTAATGGTCAGTCCTGAAACTACAAGGTTCGTATATCGTCTGGCAATTGCCCAACGATTGTACGGCAATTGCCCGACGATTGTACGGCAATTGCCCGACGATTGTACGGCAATTGCCCGACAATGAGCGGACGGGCGTTTATAAGGCGGACGATCTGTAGTTTAACGTTTTTGGTTGACTACTTTGAGCCTTGTTTTTAATACGGGTTGACTTGGTTAAACTTTACTTTTATTTTTGGTTGATACACTTTGCGGCTTGGTCACGTTTATGGTTGACACCGCTGCTGCGTTAGCAAAAAATATAACGGAACAAGAGAGGGGTAAAGGCGGAGACCCCATCTCACGCTTAAGATCGCTCTGCAGGCGGGCGTTCTCATCTTGAAGCTTCTTGCAGTCCTCAGGAGTAATGTCTGTTCCTCTCTTCTTCATCTGTTCTGCTACTTTCGGATTTTCGTCCTCAAAGGTACGAAGATAACGGTAAATAGTCCTACTACTTAACCCTGTTTTTTTTCTTTACATCCGAAACCAAATGATTCTGGACACGAACAAGGTCATAAACCTCTTTCTGAAGTCGGATAAATTCCAACTTGGCTTCGAAATTGCTTTCTCTTCTTCCTATGTTTCTTGACTTTAGGTGTCAACCTTATTAAAAAAAGACAGGGTTTGTTGAGGCTGTTTGGCGGCTGAATTATTTCCAAAAGCATTGATTTTCGCTTAAAATGGGGAATACCTCTTTAAATCAACAATCCCCATATCCATTTGAGATACAGGGATTTATGCAGGGTGGAGGGTGGGACTCGAACCCACGACATTCAGAACCACAATCTGACGCTCTAACCAACTGAACTACATCCACCATGTCCGCTCTTCATTTCTGAAAAGCGAGTGCAAAGTTACGAATTATTTTGTAATACGCAAAGAGATTGCGCTTTTTTTATTCACTCCACGTGATTTTTTCCGTCTACTTATAGAATTCTTTCTTTCCCGCCGACAGTGTATTCTTCATAAGCGAGCAAATAGTCATTGGTCCGACACCTCCGGGTACAGGTGTTATGAATGAGCATTTAGGTGCCACATTGTCGAAATCCACATCACCGCAAAGCTTGAACCCGCTCTTGCGCGTCGAATCCGGAACACGGGTAGTTCCAACGTCGATGATAACAGCTCCTTCCTTCACCATTTCAGCCTTAACAAAGTGTGGTTGTCCGAGTGCGGCTATAATGATGTCGGCCTGTCGGCATTCTTCTTCTATATTTTTCGTATGGCTGTGGCAAACGGTTACAGTAGCGTCTCCAGGATATTTTTTTTGCATCATCAGTTGTGCCATCGGCTTGCCAACTATGTTGGAGCGTCCCAGTATTACACATTTCTTTCCGCTTGTTTCAATATGATAGTACTTCAGAAGTTGCAGTATGCCGTTCGGGGTCGCGCTGATGTAGCATGGGAGTCCGATGGCCATACGTCCGACGTTGATAGGATGGAACCCGTCGACATCCTTCCTGTAGTCAATGGCTTCTATAACCTTCTGTTCGGATATGTGTTTCGGTAGTGGCAATTGCACTATGAATCCATCAACATCCGAGTCGTTGTTGAGCTTCTCCACTTGCGCCAGAAGTTCGGCTTCTGTTACGTCGTCTTCAAAGCGTATTAGTGTTGATTTAAAACCGCATTGTTCACATGCGAACACTTTGTTGCGCACGTATGTCTCGCTTCCTCCGTCATGTCCCACGAGCACCGCGGCCAAGTGTGGTCGTTTTCCGCCATCCTTGATGATTTGCTCCACCTCGTTCGCAATTTCTTGTTTAATGGCTGCTGCGACAGCCTTTCCATCTATCAGTGTCATTTTGTTTTCGAATTATAATAATAGGACGACTTGGGTTAACGTCTTGGAACTTTGCGCATCGCATTACTGAACTTGTTGCCTGTCAGCATTTTCATCATTTTGCGCATTTGGTCGAACTGCCGTGTGATACGGTTTATCTCATCTACAGAGTTTCCCGAGCCTTTTGCAATACGTGTTTTACGACTTTGGTTGATACACTCAGGGTGTTCACGCTCGTATGGAGTCATTGAGCCGATCATGGCTTCTATACTCTTGAACGCGTTGTCATCGAAGTCAATGTCTTTGATTTGCTTTCCCAGTCCGGGAATCATTGATGCCAAATCCTTGAGGTTTCCCATTTTCTTGACCTGCTGAATCTGACTGTAGAAATCGTTGTAGTCGAATCGGTTCTTTTTGATTTTCTTTTCCAACCGTTTCGCTTCTTCTTCGTCGAATTGCTGTTGCGCGCGTTCCACAAGGCTTACAATATCGCCCATACCAAGAATGCGGTCCGCCATACGTTCAGGATGGAAAACATCCAATGCCTCCATCTTCTCACCTGTGCCGACGAACTTGATAGGCTTGTCTACAACTGTGCGTATCGACAGTGCCGCACCTCCACGTGCATCGCCATCGAGCTTTGTAAGTATGACTCCATTTATTTCCAACCGGTCGTTGAAAGCCTTTGCCGTATTGACTGCGTCCTGACCTGTCATTGCGTCAACTACAAGCAATGTCTCGTCGGGGTTGCAAGCGTCTTTGATGTTCTGTATTTCCACCATCAGCTCCTCGTCCACCGATTGGCGTCCGGCAGTATCGACTATGACGGTATCATATCCTTTGGCTTTGGCTTCCTGTATTGCATTTTGCGCAACTGCCACCGGATCCTTCGCGTCGAGTTCCAAGTGGATTGGAACATCAATTTGTTCGGCAAGCACTCGAAGTTGCTCCATGGCGGCAGGACGGAATGTATCGCATGCGGCAAGCAGCGGTTTACGGTGTTTTTGCTTCTTAAGGAATAGTGCGAGTTTGCCGCTCATTGTGGTTTTTCCAGCACCGTTAAGACCCGCCATGAGAATGACGGCCGGCCGGCTGGTAAGGTTGAGGTCTGACGCCTTGCCTCCCATAAGCTCTGCCAACTCATCGTGGACGATCTTCACCATGAGCTGGCTTGGCTTCACGGCGGTAAGCACGTTTTGTCCAAGCGCCTTCTGCTTCACCGCGTCTGTGAAGTTCTTTGCCACTTTATAGTTCACGTCGGCTTCAATCAAGGCCCTGCGTACGTCCTTGAGTGTCTCCGCCACATTTATCTCGGTGATTTTGCCTTCACCCTTCAATATCTTGAACGACCTTTCCAATCGCTCGCTTAGGTTTTCGAACATTATCTTGCTATTATTTAGGTTCTAAGTTTTCTTTACTTCTTCACACCTTTATATATAAGGTATGCAATTATCACGGCGACAATGAGCAGGGCTGCCACTCCGATGATGTGACTGTAGTGCGAGATTGTAGCTATAAGTTCGTTCTCCGGCATTGTGCTGTGGAAAGCGTAACCGATGCCCACAAGTATGCAATTCCATATTGCGGCTCCGGCACAAGTGTAAATCATGAACGACAATATATTCATCTTGGCCAAACCAGCAGGTATGGAGATAAGCTGCCTGATTGCCGGAATCATCCTTCCTATAAGGGTCGACACCGCTCCGTGCTTGTCAAAGAACATCTCAGCCCGTTCCACCTTTCCTTGGTCAATGAGGCACATGTGTCCGAAACGGCTGTTTGCAAACGCGTAAACGATTGGACGTCCAAGGAAATATGACAGCCCGTAGTTCACGAGCGCTCCGATCAACGCGCCTATAGTTCCGCAAATTATGATTACGACAAACGACATCTCGCCGCGCGACGCCGCCTTGTACGCCGCGGGAATCATAACCACTTCAGAGGGGAAAGGTATGAACGAACTTTCTATTGCCATAAAGAGAATGATCCAGCCATAGTTCAGATTGTCGAGTACCCCTTGTGTAAGCTCTACTAATATATCTTCCATTTAATGTTATAACAGTTTCGAGGTGCAAAGTTACTGAAAAACGATGGAAAAACATGTCTGACACATTCAAAATTACATGTGTGAAACAAAAAAGTTTGCATTTCCTTTGCCGTTCACCGTAAAATACCTACCTTTGTACTGCAAAAGCAAAGACAACACGGGTAAGTCCTATACGGCCAGCTCCTTGTGAATCCTCCAGGGCTTGATCGCAGCAAAGGCAGCAGGTTGTAGCGGCGCGATGTAGTTCGCTTACCCACCATATAAGAAGGCAAATCGTGTGATGGCGGTTTGTCTTCTTCCTTTTACCGCCCCAAGCTAATTGCACAATTGATACGCGACGCTTGACACATTGTCCATTTTGTGCCAAATATAGCCAAGTTGACCATGTACGTGCAAGTGGAACATACTTTGCATATACTTCTGTGAAGTAAGGAAGTCCAATACAGGACAGAGAAACTTCAGAATATGATTAACAAATAAACAAAAAATATAATTTGGAGGTAATAATTATGTTGTTAGCTAAAAGAAATTCCAATGATTGGATGACAAATCTGTTTAATGAGTTTTTTGACGACAAACTGATGCCTCATTTCACTCAGACCGCTCCTGCAGTTAATGTATCGGAAAGTGAGAACGAGTACAGGATGGAGATCGCCGTTCCAGGCTTGAAGAAGGAGTTTTGCCGTGTCAGCTTGAATGACGAGGGCAACTTGGAAGTCAAGATGGAAAACAAGGTAGAACACAAAGATGAAGATAAGAAGAGACATTATCTGCATCAGGAATTCCACTACAGCAATTATGAGCAGTGCTATGTTTTACCTGACAATGTTGAGAAGGACAAGATTTCCGCGAAGGTAAGTGATGGCGTATTGTATGTTGATATACCAAAGATGACACACGAGGAAATTAAAGACAAGGATAACAAGCAGAAGATCGAAGTCCATTAATAATATGACGGTTGATGCTGTTGTTAAACAGTAGACACAAATAACATGAAGTCTGTGTGCTGGTTCGCCGGCGTACAGACTTTTTTTGTATACATGGGGAGTCAGATGCAAAAAGTTTTATAACTTTGCGGTTGTTATATAACTAATCATTAAAATTATGAGGAAACTATTTACACTAACGGCACTTTTCTTGTTTGTCATGGCCTTGTCCGCCAAGAGCCTGGTCTTGGTCCTCTCAGACGGAACGCAAGTATACTATTATCTCGGAGGGGAGAAGAACCCCGTGATGAGATACGATAAGGAGCGTATAACGATAGAGGCAGATAATTACACGTTTGAGGATGTCGTCAAATTCTACGTAAGCAACACAGACGCGGATGGAATTGACGATGTAAAAGCCGTTGAATGCAACTATGACGGCTCTACGTTCTATGTGAACACCACAAGCAAGTCTGTCAAGGTCTACAAGACAGACGGCACTGAGGCGAAGGTGGATGTAAGCTCGGGTAATGGTGTGACGGCTATCCAGACTTCATCACTTGAACATGGTGTGTATATTGTGAAAATTGGCAAGACATCGTTTAAGTTCATAAAGAAATGAAGAAGAATTTGATAATCGCGATGCTGCTTGCAATTCCGGCAGCCGTATTTGCACAAGACACCTTGTGGTTGCACAACGCTGACCGATTCGCGGAATCGGATATACTCGATATGACACAATTCGACTCGGTGGAGTTTCGCAAAGGGGCGATGTATTTCTATTACAAGCCAGAACTCGGTAAGAAGTTGAATCATGTGACCCGTACTTACGCAAGCAAGTACGACTATTATACCTTCCGCAATCCAGGCAGAATATTGTATAAGCCAAACGCTTTGAAAAACAACAATTTCGATAACGCTTCGAGCGAATGGTGCTTCCAACGCAGCAAGGAAAGCGAACATTTTATAGTGTTCTGGGGACCAAAACTCGGAGACGATCCGAAGAACGCTACGGGAAACTCCCTTGACGTAGACCTATTGTTGTCACGCGCCGAACACCTGTTTGACTATTATGCCGACAGCCTCGGCTTTGTTGTACGTGGCAACTCAAAGTCGACAGACAAATACAAAATAGAGATATTCGTGGCCGACAGCACCGGATGGAACGCTACCGGTTCGGGCTATGACACTATGATTGGCGCATTGTGGTGTACGCCTGTGGCTCTGAATTCCAGCGGAGGCCACACACTGGCACACGAGATAGGGCACTCATTCCAGTATCTGGTCAGTTGCGACCTCGGAACAACTCACGGTTGGCGTTATGGCTTCGGCGACAACGGCAGTGGAGGCTGTATGTGGTGGGAGAGTTGTGCACAATGGCAGGGATTCAAGGTATATCCTGAGCAGCAGTTCACCAACTACAGGTTCAGCGAGTACTTGAGCCATTGCAACAAAAACCTGATGCACGAGGATTGGAGGTACGCCAACTTCTTTATACAAGATTATTGGTGCATGCTCCACGGAAAGAATTTTATCGGCACTCAATGGAGGGAGGAAACCTATCCGGAAGATCCGATTGAGGCGTACAAGCGTACGACAGGCATCGACCAATCCGCATTCAACGACGAGATATTCAACTTCGCGCAACGCACCTGCACATGGGATATTGACGGCATTCGGGAACGTGGCAAATCGTTTATTGACAGTCACACAGCCTATGTGAATCAATCGGCTGACGATCCGTATCTTTGGCAGGTCGATTCGGCTCATTGTGTTGAGAATTATGGCTATAATCATATTCGTGTGAATGCGGCCAACGCAGGTGATACAGTGCGTGCTTACTTCAAGGGCATAGCCGGCACTGATGGCTATCGAAAATACAATGTGTCAAGAGCGGGGTGGCGATATGGATTTGTCGCCTACCTGACAGATGGTACGCGTGTGTATGGCAAGCCGTACAGGGAGAACGAGGGTGTTGCTGAATTTTGCGTCCCAGAAGGAACTGAAAAGATGTGGTTCGTCGTGACAGGTGCGCCAACTGTGCATTGGAGGCACGCATGGGACGGCTCTTCAAGCAACGACGAGCAGTGGCCGTATCAAGTGAAATTTGAAGGCACAAACAAATACGGCTATTTTGAGGAATACCCTGATGATTATCAGCGAAAGGACACCACTGTGTATGTTGATGTCGAGTTGGCATACGATGGAAGCAGTTATTCTTCTGTTGTTGTTCAATACGACATGGAGGCGGCAAGCAAGGCTCTCGGACTTTCAACAAAACAGCTACAACAAGTACAATGCACATCATCAGCCAACCCAGGTTTTATTGCCATCAACAGGACCAACTCAACCATTACGGCCAACACAACTACAACCACCAGCTCGTCAACGGTGTTGGGGCATTGGTTCAACGCGTCGGGTAATGTTTGTAGTTACGGAAGTAGCGCGTATATATTCGCAGAGTTCCGTCCTGCCACTTACAAGTGTTATATAGGTCAATATCCAGGCCACCTGAGAAAAGGCAATACATATACTATTAAACAAGGTGTACGCTACAAGCCTTCGGGTGCCACGAAGTACTATACGGTGACTTACGTCGTAAGGGTGAAAGTAGTATAAGCAGCGCCTGCTTACGGCGTTATTCTGCCTCATTGTAAAAGACCTTTTGCCGCACAGCTTTTATATAAAAGCCACATGGCAAAAGGCCTTTTCCTTAATGTATCATTGCACATGCCTACAGAGGTTATCTGCATAACTTAATTAGGTTTGGGCGATAATCTAATTAACTTCGGTGCGTAATCAAGTCAACTTTGGTACTGAATCATGCGGACGGATAGCCTTCTGCATGCAGACTTCAATCGGCAACACAAACTTACAAGTCTGTCAATTATAAAATAATCAGCAAAAATATTTCATTTTGTTTTGTACTTGATAAATAATTGTATATCTTTGCCACAACAAACAACCGAGTATTAATATTCAATCCAAACAGCAAAGCTATGAATGTCAAATCATTAATTACATGTTCTAATTCCGTGTTGGCTTTCAATATCAAAGAGAGGCTGAGTGAACATGGCATAAGGAGCAGTATTCATGACCAAACGCTCGAACCTTCGTTTGCTCTTGGTGCGGTTCCAAGTGGATTTGAAGTCCTCGTAGACGAGACGGACTATCCGGTCGCAAAACAGTTGGCTGACGAGGTTGAGCAAGAACGTAAAGATGCGATGCCTTGGTGTCCGGAATGTGGCAGCGAGGATGTATCGCGCCAAGAAATCGTACGCCACAATGTTAGGAAGGTGCATATTGTCGTCGCTTCAATATTGGCTGTATTGTCAATTATCGGCATCATCCTAAATGTGAACGGCATTGAGACGCTCATCGCGTTCACACCCTTTACATGTTTCTTCTCTGTCTTGTTCTTTTACCAAGCGTACAAGGAGCCAAAGACTGTGAAGGAGGCTGTTTATCATTGCCGTAAGTGTGGAAAAGACTTCACGAAATAGAGCTTAAGGAAATTGTGAATCACTTGCCATAACCATACCTTTCACCTACTTAGCCGTTCGCCTCGGTGTGATTCTCCAAGTCGAAATGCTTGTTCACAGGCGGAGTAGGATTAAGGTCGTAATAGTCCATCAGTGCTATCGGCAACTTGAAGTATGCGGGTTTGTCATAGGAAGTGTATAGGCGTGGAAGGACGGAGATGCGGATGACCGGCTTGTCACCCTCACAAGTTGCAAAGGCAACTTCATAATGCTCCTTTAAAAACTTCAATGCTTGTTCCATAGATATTCCATTTTTATGCAAAGATAAGCGCAAAACCCCATATTAACAAGTCTTTTCAACAAATAAACAAAGTTGTATCATTTATTTTAAGGAAAAGATAGTCCAATTACAAACAAACAATCGCACCTTTGTATAAACAAAAAATTAAAAGGACAAGTCATTATGGAGATGTATTCAGGCAAAATGATGAGTGACACCCATCGGTGGTAGCTAAAGCTATATCATGGGCTGTCAATTCCCATTATCCCCAAGCGCGGGTATCTACAAAGTAAGCATTAGTCATTGCATAGAGACAGTCCCTTGATTCAAAAAAAGTCAAGGGATTTTTGTTTTATCAGTACTGGAGGTATTGGTAACAACTACTGCAAAATGTGCAAACATTATGTGACGGTTTTGCCGTAACTTTGCAGACGTAAAATAATAATCATCATAATTATGGCAAAGTCATTCAAGGCTGTTGCAGCCACCACATTTTTATTTATGCTGCTTCTTTTAGAGAGCAACAAGGCACAGGCACAATCATTATTAATCAGCGAAAACGCCGCTCGGCAAACACACGTCACTCTTAACAACGGTATCCATATGCCACAATGCCTACAGATAGAGTGCCATCCTTACGCACAACGCGCCCACTGGCAGGAAATGGCTAAAAAGTACGGCATACAGATAGAGTGCTGGTTTCCCCTAAGCGGACACGACAGCCACGGCGCAATCATTGACGCCCCTGGAATCAACAAGATAGCAAAGGCTCACGTCAAGACGGCAGGACAAATAATCCTCCGTTGGCACATTCAAAAAGGATTTTCCGTCGTTCCTGGCATTGACGTGGAGAAATACATCAACGAGAACATCAGTATCTTCGACTTCTCTCTGACTGACGAGGAAATGCACGAGATAGCAGCCCTCAACACTGAGCACCGCTTTTTCAATATGCCTTTCGAGCAACAAAAGAAAGCATTCGCCGCCTACGAACTTTGGGATTAAGAAGCAATAACAATTTTACCAAGGCTTGGTAATGATTCTATTAAAATCATATAGTGAAATGACTAAACAGAAATTAGAAGGACACGGAGCGGTAATTCTCGCCAACGTCATTTTCGGACTTAACCTGCCGGTAATGAAGATGCTTCTTGCTAAATGGATGACATCGACTGGATTCATGACAGTCCGCGCCCTCTTTGCTGCGGCACTCTTCTGGGCAGTGTCGCTTTTCAAGCAGAAGGAGAAGGTCTCCACCCGCGACAAGCTCATCATCGCCTTCGGCGCGTTGATGGGCTTTGTCTGTTCACAATACCTGACGACGGTAAGCCTTGAGCTGACAAGCCCTGTCTATGTCTCTTTGATAGTCGCACTTACGCCAATCTTTGTAATGCTCCTTGCGGCGGTGTTCCTGAAGGAGCCCATAACCACACAGAAGACCATCGGCGTGGTACTCGGCATAAGCGGTGCCGCTCTGATGATTTTCATGGGCGAGTCGGCTACGGCAGGAAGCAACGACATGCTCGGGATTATTGTCGCCCTCGTCAGCATTGTCTGCTGGAGTACATATCTTATCGTTATGCGAGACATATCGCAGAAATACTCCTCTGTGACACAGATGAAATGGACATTCCTGTTCTCGCTCATCTTCCTTCTGCCATTCGGTTGGAGCACGTTGCCTGAGCAGACGCTGTTCACCTCCAACTGGGGATGGGAGGGCATAGCCGAGCTTGCGTTCTCAACGGTTCTCGCTACCATCATCGGCTATTTCCTCATGCCATTCGGCATGCGTTATCTCCGTGCCACTACCGTCAGCGTCTATATGAACCTGCAACCGGTTGTCGCGGCATTGGCAGCCATAATGATAGGTCAGGATCATCTGACATGGGACAAGCCCGTCGCCGCCGTCCTTGTAATGGTCGGCGCATACATTGTGACAACGAGCAAGGGAAGAGATGATGTTACAACGGTCAAGGGTAGAGGCGATGCCAAAGGATAAATTCCGTAATATTGCTAAATCATTTTGTAAAATTGATAACATGACAAAGTACGTTTCCTATTAACTTTGCACTCGAAAAGATAATATTATTAACTCACAAGCTCATATAATTATGAAGAACGTATTGACAATAATAGTCGCCCTTTTGTATTCCACCATTGGGTTTGCACAAGGAAGCAGTTCAGGAACAAGTAAGGCCAAAATGCTGTTGGTATATTTCTCACGTGCCGGAGAGAACTGGCAGGTAGGCACTGTAGAACGGGGCAACACGGCAATCATGG
>CAZHZH010000081.1:0-12176 GCA_964537205.1 uncultured Bacteroidaceae bacterium | reverse complement strand
CCTGCAAAGGTAACATTTTTATTTATAACCACACCTTTTTGCTACTGAGCCCATATAGTGGGTAATGGCAATGTGGTATATAAAAGCAGAACCCCAAGATATCTCATCTTGGGGTTCTTACTGCATGAACTAACATACTACTAACTTCTACTTAACTAACCTAATCTATGAAGAAAAAACTTATTACATTGATTCTTTGTTTTTACGGGTGCAAAGTTACACATTCCGCCACTCATGAGTTTGCACAAACGTAACATCAACATATAGATTTGTAACATTCGCAGGGAGGTTGCAAAACTGACAGTTTCTTATCTGCCAAATGCAAAGTCGCAGTCATTCAAAGAAAAAGTAATACCAGATTACCAAGCAGAGGCTTTCATACTATATCGGCTTGTTCATCATCAGAGTCTCCAACCTGTTGGAGCGTTTGATGCTGGAACACTCATATTATTAACGAAAAGTCACGATGGAATCGTGATTTATCCTTCCCGATGACATTAATTGGCAAGGTCGGATATGAACTTGATGCGCACGAGCCTAACCTCCTCTTCGGAGATACTGTCATCAATGTTTTCGTATGCCTGCTCCAAGTCGTCGGTCTCGCTATTCCGGAAATAATCATAGATTTCCTGAACCTTGTCCTCGTCAATTTCCTCGTTTATGAAATAGTCGATATTCAATTTCGTACCACTATATACGATCGACTCCATCTCCGTCAGCAACTCATCGAAATCCAATCCTTTCGCATTGGCTATATCATCGAGAGCCACCTGCCGGTCGATACTTTGTATGATGCTGATTTTCTGAGCCGACTTATTCGCCACAGTACGCACGCGTATATCAACAGGACGCTCTATGTCGTTTTCCTCACAATATTTTTTTATAAGTTCGACGAACTCCGCGCCGTACCGCTTTGCCTTGCCGGCGCCGACACCAGGTATGTTTTGCAACTCTTCAAGTGTCACAGGATAGAATGTCGTCATAGCGTCGATCGACGGGTCTTGGAAAATTATGTATGGTGGAACATTGTACTTGACGGCAAGTCGTTTACGAAGATCAATAAGCATCTTGTGCAAAGTCTCGTCGAGCGCACTTGAATGTGCGGTTTCCTCATCAGCCACATCATCAAATTCTGCATTTTCAACAATCATAAATGAAACTGGATTTTTAATGAACTTCCTTCCTTCCTTTGTAAGTTTCAGAAGTCCGTAGTTATTAACATCTTTATTTATATATCCGGCTATCATCGCCTGATTAATCACAGCACTCCAATAGGCCGGCTCTTTATCACATCCCGCACCAAACAGCTCCAACTTGTCGTGCTTATGGGCAAGAATCAATTCGTTGTCCTCCCTGCCTGTAAGCACATCAATTATGTAGTCGATCTTAAAGTTCTCCTTAACCGCCTCAATGACACGCAAGGCGATTAACAGATGGTCTTTTGCCTCCTCGCGCACTTTTGGATGCATACAATTGTCACAATTGCAGCAATTGTCCTCAGGGTAGGATTCACCAAAGTAATGCAGCAGCAACTTTCTGCGGCACACAGACGACTCACAGAAATTCTTGGTCTCCGCAAGCAACTGCCTGCCTATGTCCTGCTCTGCGATAGGTTTGCCCTCGGTGAACTTCTCCAGCTTCTTCAAGTCGTTTCTGGAGTAGAAGGCGATGCAACGCCCCTCACCACCGTCACGTCCGGCACGACCGGTCTCTTGATAATATCCTTCCAGGCTCTTAGGTATGTCATAGTGAATCACGAAACGCACGTCGGGCTTGTCAATACCCATTCCAAAGGCTATAGTGGCCACTATCACGTCAATGCGTTCCATTATGAAATCGTCCTGGGTGGAACTGCGCAAGGCGGAGTCAAGTCCCGCATGATATGCCGCAGCCCTTATATCGTTAGTCTTCAGCACCTCAGCGAGTTCTTCGACTTTCTTCCTGCTCAGGCAGTAGATGATGCCGCTTTTGCCAGGATTAGACTTGATATACCTTATTATATCCTTATCAACGTTAGCCGTTTTCTGACGTACCTCGTAGTATAAATTCGGCCGGTTGAACGAAGACTTGAAATCAGTGGCGTCTTGAATGCCAAGGTTTTTCTTTATGTCGCTTCTGACCTTGTCGGTGGCGGTAGCAGTCAACGCGATGACAGGCGCGTCGCCTATTTCATTGATTATAGGGCGTATCCTGCGGTATTCCGGCCGGAAGTCGTGTCCCCATTCCGATATACAATGAGCCTCGTCGATAGCATAGAAGGAGATTTTCACCGTCCTTAGGAAATCGACGTATTCAGCCTTGGTAAGGGACTCAGGGGCGACATAAAGCAATTTGGTCTGACCAGACTTTATGTCGTTCTTGACCTGAGTGATTCCCGCCCTGCTCAATGAAGAATTAAGGAAGTGCGCGACATTGTCGTTTTCGCTAATGTGCTTGATGGCATCCACCTGGTTCTTCATCAAGGCAATGAGTGGAGAAACCACAATGGCAGTGCCATCCATAAGGAGTGCCGGAAGTTGATAGCATAAAGATTTGCCACCACCAGTAGGCATCAAGACAAAAGTGTCCTTGTGTGCCATCAGGTTTTTGATGATCGCTTCCTGATCACCCTTAAAGGTATCAAATCCGAAATAGAATTTCAGACTTTCCTTCAATGTCATGTGATTTCCCATAAATAATTATTTTTGCTGATTATTCTCCGCTAATCATTATCTGGCTTCCGACCTTGTCAATTTGAGACTTGGCGTAATCTAAGTCGATAACTAAATTTTTGATCCGCTTCGACGGAGACTCATACATTTTCTCCATCATGATAGCTTCAACAATGGAGCGCAAGCCGCGCGCCCCGAGGCGGAACTCCACAGCCTTGTCGACTATGAAGTCGAGAACTTCCGGTTCGATTTGCAACGTAATGCCGTCGAGTTCGAACAGGCGGACATACTGTTTGATTATCGAATTCTTTGGTTCGGTAAGTATTCGCCGCAAGGCAGCCTTGTCGAGAGGTTCCAAATGAGTCAATATAGGCAGTCGTCCGATAATTTCAGGAATGAGCCCATACGACTTCAAGTCCATGGGCGCGATATATTGCATCAGGTTCTTCTTGTCAATTTTCGCACTGTTCTCAACCGCTCCATAACCAACGACATGAGTGTTCAACCGCTGGGCGATGCGCTTCTCAATGCCATCGAAAGCTCCACCGCAGATAAACAGGATGTTACGGGTGTCGACCTCAATGAACTTCTGCTCAGGGTGCTTGCGTCCTCCATAAGGAGGGACGTTGACCTTGGAACCCTCAAGCAGCTTCAGCAGTCCTTGTTGGACGCCTTCCCCGCTTACATCGCGGGTTATTGACGGGTTGTCGCTCTTACGCGCTATTTTGTCGATCTCATCAATAAACACGATGCCCCTCTCTGCCGCTTTCACGTCGTAGTCCGCCACTTGGAGCAGGCGCGAGAGTATGCTTTCAACATCCTCGCCGACATATCCAGCCTCTGTGAGGACCGTGGCGTCCACTATTGTAAAAGGAACGACCAGCATCTTGGCGATCGTGCGGGCCAGCAGCGTCTTTCCCGTACCCGTACTGCCCACCATAATGATATTCGACTTCTCGAGTTCAACATCACTATCATCCTTGCCGGCACTCTCGTTTTGAAGCCGCTTGTAATGGTTGTAAACCGCGACCGCCAAAGTTTTTTTCGCATCATCCTGTCCAATTACATATTGGTCAAGATACTCCTTAATTTCCTTGGGTTTCGGTAGTTTGTCCATTTTGAACGTCTGCGACGCCTTCACATTCTCCATGACTATCTTATTGGCCGCCTGTGCGCATTCATCGCATATAAAGCCGTCAATTCCAGATATCAGTAATTTTACTTCATTCGAAGTGCGTCCACAAAATGAACATCTGTCTGTCTTGCTTTTTCCTGCCATTACTTCTTACGTATCAATACCTTGTCGATCATGCCATACTCCTTTGCCTCCTCCGATGTCATCCAATAGTCACGATCGGAGTCAGCCCATACCTTGTCGTATGGTTGGTGAGAGTGTTCGGCTATGATGGTGTAGAGTTCCTTTTTCAGTTTTTGGATCTCACGCGCTGTGATCTCAATGTCGCTCGCCTGTCCCTGTGCGCCACCCATCGGTTGATGGATCATAATGCGGCTGTGAGGCAGCGCGCTGTGTTTGCCTTCCGTTCCAGCTACCAACAGGACGGCGGCCATCGACGCTGCCATTCCCGTACATATAGTTTGTACGTCACTATTGATATACTGCATAGTGTCGTAAATACCCAACCCGGCGCTTACGCTGCCGCCCGGGGAGTTGATGTAAACACTTATGTCCTTGCCTGAGTCCACCGAGTCGAGGTAAAGCATCTGCGCCTGCAACACATTGGCTGTATAATCGTTGATTTCCGTACCAAGAAAGATGATACGATCCATCATCAACCGAGAGAATACATCGAGTTGTGTCACGTTCAACTGCCTCTCTTCCAATATGTAAGGATTAAGGTATCCGGCTTGTGCTTTGACTACGTCATCAAACACCTGGCTGTTTATTCCATTATGTTTGGTAGCGTACTTTTCAAAATCTTCAAACATGTTCATCTTCATTTTATTCCTCCTATACAAAATTGTTTATTAAACAAAGGTATAAAAAAATTTGATATCTCCAAACTCTCAACGTTATTATTTATATAATTTTGCCGACTTTGCCTCTTTGTCGGCCGCGCCGGCCAGTTCGCGTGCAGAAATTCGCACCGGCTCAACCATAAATTCAGGGACATTGAAGCTCTTCATCAGCTTCTTATTGTACAGCGGGTCTTTCTGCGGAAGGGCAAACGCCTTGTAGTCCTTTCCGTCCTTATCGAAATAACCTATATAGAGGCGTGTGTATGCACCATCCTCCCTACGCGTACTGAATAAAATCCACCGTCCGTTACTGCTCCATGAATGGAAACTGTCAGCGTCATCACTATTAATCGACTTAAGAGGGCGTACTTTGCCTGTCTCCAAATTCATTACATACAAATCACTACCGACATGATGAACGTGGAAATAACCGAAATCGGACATGGAGAACAACATATATCGTCCATTTGGGTTGATTCGAGGTTGAACAGCACTCTTACCATTCTCACTTGCCTTGTATATAGTGTCAGGCACTCCCAGTTTTCGTGTTTTTACATCAAAAGACTGACGAATTATGTCATAACGTATTTTGTCATAATTGTTTCCAAGCTCGTAATGATGCTCATTGCCTTTGATTGGATAATAGGCTGAGCAATAATAGAGGTATTTACCATCCGGCGACCACGAAGGGAACGTCTCATACGAGTCAATTGTATTCTGTACGATCTGAACTTCATTTGTATCAACATAATACAAGATCAAGTCACTCAAAGTATCCATTACCTCTATCTTATGATTTGCGTCCTTTACCAGGAAAGCCTGCACTGTGTTGTTAACAGAATAAGCGATTATTGGTTCGAGCGGATGCCAGGCAGGATACACGCCCGACGCTATTGTGGAGTCGGTCTTAAGGTTGAACTTCTCCGGTTTCCCATCACGCACAATCATCGTGCCTCCCTTGTACTGACGAATGTGAAATTGGAAGTTGTCGGTATGGTAGTTTTGGTAGGAGTGGCAATTGACGCATTGGTACTCGTTTATAGGATCAGCCTTGGACAGCATTTTATTGGAAAAAATTATCGACTCGTCGAAGTCGGTGAGGTTGCGCTGGCATATTGACAACTCGCCATAATTCTGATAGCCCGGCTCAATATAACGGTACGATATGTAATCATCTATAGGATCCTCAGCTACCGTTATTGTGAACGGGTTGTATTTTTCCCAACTGCCTTGTTTCTTAACATAGACTTCGACAGAAAGTTTCTTGCCTTTATTGGCGTTGAGAAGTTCGTGCCAGTCGTCCACGTCGAATTGCGCATCCCTGCCTCCGGCTACAAGCCGCCTGCCTGCATTGTCGCTTACGACCTCAACATAATCCTCCGCCTCGTCGTTCACATGGAAGTTGAGGGGCGCTATATTATAAGGTATGGTCACCTCTGTGTAATCGGGGAAGACGCTGGCATCCTTCTTATTGTCTACAGCGTCGTCAGGCACGCTTGGACCACAAGCCGCCACGACAGTCAGACATGCAAGCAAGATTGTTTTTATAATCAATTTCCTCATAGTCAAATATCGTTTAGTCATATATTATGGTCTGACGCAAATCATAGAAGTAGTAGCTCCAATAGGTTCCGGCGCAAACGCTGCGTAGTGTCATGACATCTTGTTGTGTAGGTTGAGAGAGCAACCGTGCGATTAAATCCTGGTTGCGCTCGAACTGCTGACACACGTCGCCGTCTTTGCCCACCATCAATTTGATTTGCTCCATCAGAGTCGGATTGTTTCGTTTGAAGGCGAACAACAAAGCGGCTTCCTGCACGTGCTTCGGCATTGGCTCGTCACGGTGCCGCTTGAATTCCGCAAGGGTGACTTGCCAGAACAGATCCTCATTGGCAGCCTCCATGGCAGCGGCAAGACTGAGTATGGCGCGCTCCGGTGTCATGACGAACACAGCCTGGAAATGCTTCAGCAACATGTATTCACAGAACTGTGTATTATCCAACGATCCATCTGGCACCACAAGGATTTGCGTGTGTAATTTGTAAATACTGTCCTCCTCTATCACTTTCGGGTCGAGCAACCTCCGCTGGCTTTCAGCCCAGTCTTTATAAAATAATGTGTGTTCCAATTTGGAAAGGTATTTGTCAGCCAGCGCGCACTCCTTGTTGTACACGCAGTCTTTGGCCATTATCCTCGTGTCAGCGTATGTCGGCTTGTATTTCACGAAACGTTCCATCGCCCAGCGGTATGAGAAGTTCCAAAACGTGTACTCACTACATACTCTCGGACCGACGATCATAGTGTTCATGTGTTCATTTTTCGACACGATGGTGTCAGCTACCCATGTGAATTGGAACATTTTGTCGAGCAGTTCCTTCCTTCGGTACAATTCAATATTGCGGTACATGATGAGCGAGCGGATAGGCCGTTCCTGGGAAGCGCACAATGTCAGCACCTTGTCGGTATCGCCCATGTCGTATGCATGCTCCACGGCTATCAACGTCTTAAAGTTGCTGTCGCGATTTGAATAAGTCACCACACAGACCGCCACAACTACTGCGCATACAGCGGAGTCGATGAAGCACAACCGCTCGTTCCACGTCTCCACCACCCTTGCGCATACAGGCAAAAGCGCCACAGACACTACAGAAAGATAGAGTGGCAGGATTTGAGTGGAGTCGTTGTAAAAGTCGAGATAAGGCAGTCCCGCCTCCCACGTATATACAGAATTGAAGCTGACGAAGAACAAGCGAACTTCTATGATTGGCGCGAACGCCATCAATACGACGGACACGATTGTGAGAATCCAATTGAACCGCTTAAGCACGAACGCGTCCATCAGAACGGACAATATGGAGGACAACAAGATGAAGCAACCCAAAAACGGGTAAAGGACTACAAGTGTCAGGCATTGCCATACATAGCGTGCGGCAAGGTTCTTGATACGGGCATAAACACCGGCAAGGGCTACTGACACGATGAGCCCCAGAGCAGTCGAATAAAGATTGCCATAGTGACGGAACGAGAATATGCCGTAGTCCCAACGCATGACGAACAGCAACAGGAACAAAGCCGGCAGCAAAGCGACGAAGTATGTCTTACGAGGCAGCTTGAACGCCCACGCAGACAATAGAGACAACGCAGTGAGCGACACGACGAACATCAGTATGCCCCAAAGCGGGTAGTAGGCGAACTGGGTAAGGAAACTTCCCGCATAAGGCATAATGAATCCCGGCGACTCAGCGACTGTATTGAAATAGAACGCGTCGTAAACGAACATGTCCTGGCTTTGCGCCACGAAAAAAAGGTCTTGCGATGCTACAGCCAAATACACGAACGCAAAAACGGCGAACAATGTAAACGGCAGGTATGTGTATAGTAGTTTGTTCATACAGAAGTGTAAATGATTTTTCAAAGTTACATATATCTTTTGATAAAACAAAGGAAATGATGAATAAAATAAAAAAGGACTGCCATCCGGCAATCCTCATTTGTTATTTTCTATTGGTTCGTCCCTTCATTCAAACAGTTTGTTGAATTCTTCAGCGGTAACCTTCTTCACGTTCAATGTAACCTTTTCCTTCAACACCGTGCCAAGTTTCATCTCAATGCATCTGTCGATAAGGTTGTCCACCGTCTCGCGCTTTGTCATCATTTCCTTGACCGCGTTGTCGAGCATTTCAGCAGGGACGTTGAACATTCCGTACTGTGCGAACTGCATGCGTGTCACTTCCTTGCCCATCTCGATAACATCCTTATCGTCAACCTTCACGCCAGTCTGCTCAACCAATTTTTCCTTTATCAGATGCCAGGTCAACTCATTGATGCTCAATTCGTAGTTGTCTTCCACTTTCTTTTCATCACCCTTGGTGTTAGCAAGCATGATTTTTTTCAGTTTCTCGTCAGGGAATTGCAACTTGCCGATTTTGTCAGTAATATATTTACGGGCGTCAATGATGAAGCGATAGTCGGCGTCTTTCTTGAACTGTTCCTCGATAGCCTCACGTATCTTTGCCTTGAATTCCTCCGGAGTCTTCACGCTGCCATCAGGATAGACCTGCCTAAACAACTTCTCGTCCAAGTCGCCTGGGACGAAGCGGGTGATCTCTGATATTTTGAAATTGAATTCTCCCTTGTGCTCTCCGAGTTTTTCCTTGTCAACTCTCAGCAGCGATGACAGCTCGGCCTCATTATTGTCGTACGCAATTGAAGGATTGAATTTCACCGTGTCGTTCAGCTTTGCGTCGGCGAACAGGGTCTTCTGTTCTTCATTTTTGAAATACTTAGGGAGCAGTACCACGCCTTCCTCATTGATTACCTCGTCCTTATCAAGTTCGGTAATGACACCTTTAAGCATATCGTTCTCCTGGTATGAGTCTACCTTCTGGTAGCTTCCGCCACGCTGACGATACATCTCAATTTGACTGTTCACCATGTCGTCGCTTACCTCTACATCATAATAATCCAACTTGTCGTCCTTAGACAATTCCACGTTGAATTCCGGAGCCAGCGCTATTTCAAATTTGAATTTGAAAGAGTTGCCATCAGCGATGACATTCGAGTTGTTCTCTTCTGTCGGGAGAGGTTCTCCAAGCATGTTCACCTTGTTGTCACGTATATAATCATACAACTTTCCCTGTAGAAGTTTGTTGATTTCATCTGCAAGAATTGAAGTTCCGTATTGTTTCTTTATCAATCCCTCAGGAACATATCCTTTACGGAAGCCAGGCAAGTTCGCTTGTTTTCTGAACTCCTTTATAGCCTTTTTATAGCTGTCCGCATAATCGTCGGGTACGATATCAACTGTAATAACAGCATTTACCGCATCGACTTTTTCCAATGTAATATTCATGTTTTATATATATTGTTTTTATTTTGTTTTTACGTATTCGGGTTGCAAAGTTACAAATAAAATATTAAATACAAGCGGCGACATCGTTTTTTATTGCTTTGCCTCGTCGTGGGCCATCTTAACCTGGCGTAAAATGTCGGAAGCGAATATGAAATCATCAAGTTTCTTGTTGTCGGCATCCATAATTTCCTTATTCGAGCCCTGCCACTCCGCCTTACCCTCACAAATGAATATAATATTCTCTCCGATACCCATCACGGAGTTCATATCGTGTGTATTCACCACCGTGGTTATGTTGTCTTCATGGGTGATTCCATGTATCAATTCATCTATCACAATGCTCGTCTTCGGATCGAGTCCGGAATTCGGCTCGTCACAAAAGAGGTACTTTGGCGCAAGCGAAATGGCGCGGGCTATGGCCACACGCTTCTGCATTCCTCCACTCAGTTCCTTTGGAAACTTGCCGCCCGTACCTGCGAGGTTAACACGCCCGAGGCAGTATTCCGCCCTCTTCACCCGGTCTTCGTAAGGTTTGTCGCTGAACATGTTCAGTGGAAACATCACATTTTCGAGTACCGACATAGAGTCGAACAACGCCGCGCTTTGGAATATCATGCCCATCTCCCTTCTAAGCAACGACTTCTCCTTCTTGCTCATGTGTACGAAATCGCGGTCGTCATAGTATATGCCTCCACTGTCGGGTTCCAACAAACCGACAAGATTGTTCATAAACACGGTCTTGCCCGATCCGCTCTGACCAATTATCAAGTTCACCTTACCATTGTCGAACTCTGCATTTATGTCTCTCAACACCATTGTGTCGTCGAAAGACTTGAACAAGTGCTCTACCCTTATCATGTCAAAATCTGCGTCAAGAATACATCAGTAAACAATATCAGCACACTGCTTGATACAACCGCGTCAGTACTTGCCTTTCCCACTTCAACCGATCCACCTTCCACGGTGTAGCCTTTATAGGATGAAACTGTAGTTATTATAAACGAATAAACCACGGCCTTTATGATGCCGCACCAAAAGAACCACTGGTTGAATTCGTACCTGAACCCCTCTGTAAGCTCGGACACCGTAGTAGTTCCCAACAACGATGTGCAATATGCCCCCACTATGCCCGATGCCACGCTGAACGTGACCAATATCGGCATTATCGTCATCAGTCCCAAAACCTTGGGCAAAATAAGATAATTGGCAGAGTTGACACCCATGATGTCCAAAGCGTCTATCTGCTGTGTAATTCGCATCGTTCCAAGTTCGGACGCTATATTCGATCCGACCTTTCCCGCCAATATCAGGCACATGATCGACGATGAGAACTCCAACAGCATTATCTCGCGTGTGGTATATCCGACCACCATGCGCGGCATCCACGGACTCTGAATGTTAAGCTTTATCTGTAAACATATCACCGCGCCGATAAAGAACGATATTATGAGTACGATGCCGATGGAGTTGTATCCCAACTGAAACATCTCCGTCACATATTGCCGGAAGAACATACGCCACCTGTCAGGCCGCGTGTGAACACGTCCCATCAACTGCACATACCGCCCCAAACCAACCAGCGCACTCCTTATTGACAACATAGAATCTTAGTTTTGACTTGCAAATTTAATGAAAAAAGGGCAATGCCGTTGTTTTTGGCGGTTTTTTTCAGCATCAAATCAGCTTTTCAACCAATAATTCGTATCTTTGCATGTTGAAACATGACTTTACAGCATGGCAAATACAAACGAACATACATCTGCAAGCAAATTCACAAACGCCGGCGACCAAGAGATTCCAGAGTACTCTGACAGCCACATGGCACTATACACTCGTCATTTGTTCAAGACTTATGGTAAACGAACTGTTGTAAACGACGTGTCAATTCATGTACGCCAAGGAGAGATCGTCGGGCTGCTTGGTCCGAACGGGGCGGGAAAGACGACATCCTTCTATATGACAACGGGGCTGGTGGTAGCGAATTCAGGACGCGTATTCATCAACGACCTTGAGATAACAGACTTTCCCGTTGCCAAGCGCGCACGTCAAGGAGTCGGCTACTTACCTCAAGAGGCATCTGTCTTCCGTACAATGAGCGTTGAGGACAACATAATGACTGTATTAGAGATGACCGGCAAGCCGCGAAAATACCAGCGGGAAAAGTTGGAAAGCCTGCTTGATGAGTTCCGCCTGCAGAAAGTGAGAAAGAACAACGGCAACCAATTGTCGGGAGGAGAACGCAGACGTTGCGAAATCGCACGCTGCCTTGCTATCGACCCTAAGTTTATAATGCTCGACGAACCGTTTGCCGGAGTCGACCCGATTGCCGTAGAAGACATACAATACATTGTATGGAAACTGAAGGACCGCAATATTGGCATCTTAATCACAGACCATAATGTCCAGGAGACATTATGCATCACCGACAGGGCGTACCTGCTGTTTGAAGGGCGCATCCTGTTCAAGGGAACTCCACAGGAACTCGCAAACAATCAGATAGTACGCGACAAGTACCTGGGGAGCAACTTCGTATTGCGTCCGAAAGACTTCCAACTTATAGAAGAAAAGAAACTGAGAGAGGCCGCAGAAGAAGATCTATAAAGAATATCTATAATAACATAATAGATACGTTAGCGCGGACATTAAACCCAAATCGGTCATTAGGCTGTTACGCCCTAACAAACTCTCTTTTTGTC
>CAZHZH010000080.1:11125-12484 GCA_964537205.1 uncultured Bacteroidaceae bacterium | reverse complement strand
GACCAGACAGGGCTTGAACCTGTGACCTCCAGATTATGAGTCTGTTGCTCTAACCGACTGAGCTACAAGTCCGATGCCTAAAGCATTTCAGCGTTGTTCTACCAAGATTCGAACTTGGACTGAGGGAACCAAAAACCCTAGTGCTGCCATTACACCATAGAACAATACCTTGGTAGCATCCGCTTCGCGAATGCGGATGCAAAGGTAATAAGATTTTTTGATTTACGAAGAATGGTCGGGCGTTTTTTTTCAAAAAAAGTGAGGAAAACTTTTGTTCGCCCGTTTTTTTAACGGGTTATGCGCCCCGTTTGCCATATTTTGTTTATCTTTGCAGCATGAAAGAGAAACCAATTATTCACAATAAACGCAGAAACAAAATCCGTATTCACGACGAAGGCAAATACACCTTGCTCGTTACGGGCGGACTACTCGCGCTGATTCTATGGGGGTGCTTTTACATGATTGAGCACGAAGTGGGTCCGTGTTGGGTATATTATATAATCGGGTTCGTCTTTATTGCAATCTACTGCATACTGTTCAATTTCTTCCGCTGCCCGATCCGCATGTTCCAAGGTCCGACGACCAAGACTGTGGTGGCTCCGTGCGACGGTCACGTTGTCGTCATAGAGGAGGTCGAGGAATACGAATATTTCCACGACAAGCGCAAAATGGTCTCCATTTTCATGAGCCTGACCAACGTGCACGCCAATTGGATTCCCTGCGAGGGTACGGTGATCAAGGTGGACCACCAAGACGGGAACTTCCACATGGCCTACCTGCCGAAAGCGAGCGAGGAAAACGAGAGGTCGATGGTGGTGATACGCACTCCTCACGGCATCGACATAATGGCGCGGCAAATCGCGGGAGCGCTGGCGCGCCGCATCGTGACGTATTCCGAGGAAGGACAAGAATGCTTTATCGACGACCACATGGGCTTCATCAAGTTCGGTTCGCGCGTTGACCTCTACCTGCCGCTCGACGCGGAAATAAAAGTGAAGATCGGACAGGCCACTGTGGGCGACGAAACGGTAATAGCGAAATTAAAATAGCGTTGGCACAGTGTCACATCATTAACAAAACAAGAATCAAGGTGAAGAAACATATTCCAAACATGATAACATGCTGCAATCTGATTTGCGGTTGTATAGCCACAGGTGCGGCGTTCCATCATTTCTTTTATACCGCGTTGCTTTTCATATTATTGGGGGCTTTTTTCGACTTCTTCGACGGGATGACGGCCAGAGCGTTGGGTGTATCCGGCCCGATGGGCGTGGAATTGGATTCGCTTGCCGACGTGGTTACGTTCGGAGTGGCTCCGTCAGCCATGATCTTCACGCTGTACAGCGTAGTCAGATACCC
>CAZHZH010000080.1:0-11025 GCA_964537205.1 uncultured Bacteroidaceae bacterium | reverse complement strand
GTGTGTGAGATTCCGATGTTCTCCCTCAAGTTTCACAACTTCTCGTGGGCGGACAACAAGGCGCGTTTCGTATACCTTGCCGTGTGCGCGATTATAATAACGGTATGCTTGATCAGCGGTTCGGGCGGTACGAGCGTATGGCAGACTTTGGCGAGGGGGCTTGCCGGATGCATAGGCTTCTACCTGTTATTGGGAATCTGCACTGGTATCAAAATAATCAAGTTGTAACAGACGGGCGGCCTATGGCAACAGCCATCAAAGCGCTCAGAGTAATCAGAGAACCCAGAGAGCCCAAGGAGGTGAATGAATGAACGACGATGAAAGATTCATGAAGGAGGCCATTCGCGAAGCGCGCAGGGCCATGGAAGAAGACGAAATACCGGTAGGCGCGGTCGTAGTAACCAATGGAATAATAATCGGGAAGGGACACAACCTTACCGAGACGTTGCACGACGTGACCGCCCATGCGGAGATGCAGGCCATAACCGCCGCAGAGGAATACATAGGCGCAAAATATTTGAATAATTGCACCCTGTATGTAACCTTGGAACCATGCGCCATGTGCGCCGGAGCCATCGGATGGTCGCAAATGGGACGCTTGGTGTATGGCGCGGGCGACGACAAGCGCGGCTTTCACATCTACGCACCGAACGCGTTGCACCCCAAGACACAAGTTACCGCGGGAATTCTCGCCGACGAGGCCGCCGCGATGATGAAGGATTTCTTTAAAGTAAAAAGATAGATACGGAGCTACACCGAATGTTGAGAATACATTTATATCAAGTAGGTTCCACCAACTCATACGCAAAAGAGCTGCTGAAGGAGGGGGAGGAACTTTCGGACTTCACCGTGGTCGACGCAGATTACCAGACAGGCGGGCGAGGCCAGCAGGGCAACTCGTGGGAGAGCGAACGAGGCGGGAACATTACATTTTCATTAGTGTGCCACCCGACTTTCTTGAAAGCGACCGGCCAATTCGTCCTCTCACAAGCGATAGCTCTCGCCGTACAGAACACCCTGGCTTCCATAATAAAATCGGAGAAGGGCGACGCCCGCGCGGAAGACGTTACAGTGAAGTGGCCCAACGACATTTACTGGAAAGACAAGAAAATAAGCGGAACCCTGATTGAATGCAATCTTAAGGGCGACGAGGTGAGCGACTGCATCGTCGGTACGGGAGTCAATATAAACCAGACGCGGTTTCACAGCGACGCGCCGAACCCTGTATCGCTGGCACAAATCATCAAACACACGATGAACAAGGACGACGTACTTGAAGAGATCGTAAACAGATTCCAGAACCTTTACGAAGCCATACGGGAAGGGCGAAAAGACGAGGTTGCCACAGAATACATGAACAAGCTGTACCGCCGCGGGGCGGCTTATCATTGGTACTGTGAACCGAACGCCGCTCCGTTTGAAGCCGAAATCGTAAGCGTGGAGCCGTCAGGCCACCTTGTCCTTAGGCGCAGGGACGGAGCCACCCGGAAATATGAGTTTAAGGAAGTAAAGTTCCTTATGAATAACGAAACGAGAAAATGACCGACACAAAAAACATAAAGATAGCGGATTATAATTACATACTGCCCGACGAGCGGATCGCGAAATTTCCACTGCCTCAAAGAGACGGCAGCAAACTGCTTATATATAATAAAGGTGTAGTGAGCGAGGACGTATTCACTTCCTTACCCGTCTACTTGCCGAAAGGCGGACTGATGGTGTTCAACAATACGAAGGTCATACAGGCGAGGTTGCATTTCACGAAGGCCACCGGTGCCGTTATAGAGGTGTTTTGTCTTGAACCCGCAGTTCCAAACGATTACGCGCTCAACTTTCAATCCACAAGAAGTTGCGACTGGTATTGCATGATCGGCAATCTGAAAAGATGGAAGGAAGGCGAGCTGGCAAAAACAGTGGAAGTAAAGGGCAAGACATTGCAACTGTCCGCCAGCCGGAAAGCCTTGCACGGAACCAGCCATCAAGTGGCTTTCAGCTGGAACGACGATGAAATTACATTCGCAGACATACTGGAGGCAGTCGGCGAATTGCCAATCCCGCCATATTTGAACCGCGCCACACAAGAAAGCGACAAGCAGACTTATCAGACCGTTTATTCAAAAATAAAGGGATCGGTCGCCGCGCCTACTGCCGGACTTCATTTCACAGAACGCGTGCTTAAGGCGATCGACAACGCCGGCATAGACCGTGAAGAACTCACATTGCATGTGGGAGCCGGTACGTTCAAGCCGGTGAAGAGCGAGGAAATTGCGGGTCACGAAATGCACTCTGAATATATCGTCGTAAAACGCCAGACAATAGAAAAGTTGATCGAGCATGGAGGGACCGCGATCGCGGTAGGCACCACTTCGGTGCGCACGCTGGAAAGCCTGTATTATATTGGATGCAAATTACAAGACAATCCCGACGCGTCAGAGGAAGATTTGCATGTACGGCAATGGGAACCCTACGAAGACCCCGACGCCCACCGACTTAGCGTAATTGAAGCACTACGCAACATCTTAAACTACTTAGACCGACACAATTTGCCCGCGTTGCACACCAGCACCCAGATAATCATAGCTCCAGGCTACACCTACCACATTGTCCGGATGATGGTTACAAACTTTCACCAGCCTCAAAGCACCCTGCTCCTGCTCGTATCGGCGTTTGTGCATGGCGACTGGCGCAAGATATATGATTACGCCCTGCTGCATAATTTCCGTTTCTTGAGCTACGGAGACAGTTCGCTTCTAATTCCTTAGGAGCCCGCGAGGCCTGCATGGAAAAGCACGGTCAATTCGGAGCGTTTACCACCCAATAGCCGCCCTTGTCCGAACCATAATGCTTTATGCGCCCGGCCCGCTCAAGTTTTTCCATGTCGCGTTCAATGGTGCGCTGAGCCACTTTGAACTTCTTCGCCATTATGGACGCGGAGACACTACCGTCTTTTTTGACAAGGTCGATGATCTTCTTCTCCCTTGCCGTCAGGACGAGCGGGACATGATGCGGGGATTCAGCAACCGCACCCTCATTAGCGTGGCCGTCCGCATTTTCACCGCCGACATTTTCTCCGACATGACATCCGACGCGTTCTCCGACACGTCCTCCCCCTTGTTTCTTACCTTCCTCCTCCATAAAGGCCGCCTGACTTGCCGTCAACGAATCGACAATCATTTGAAACATAAAGTCAATGAACGGTCCGCTGTCCGTCGTGTCGTTGCAGCGTTTGATTGCGTCAAAGTACTCCCTTATGTGTAAGTACACGGTGGCCTCAACAGGGATGAATTGAAATATCCTGTTATACTTTGAGAGAATCAAAGACTGCCAAAGCCTTCCTATACGGCCGTTCCCGTCGGTGAAAGGATGTATGAACTCCAGTACATAGTGGCACACGCACGCACGGATGATCAAGTTGTCCTCCACATTGCGCAACCAATCGAACAAGTCCTGAATGAGATAAGGCACGCGGTCGGCTGGCGGTCCGAAATGCACGCATTGGCTTCCCACATAAACACCCACACCTGAATTGCGGAACTTCCCGACCTCGTTAGTCAATCCTTTCATCATCATCCCGTGGGCGTTCAGCAAGTCGTCAACACTGAACGGGTCGAATTGGGTGAACACCTCATACACGCCGGCGGCATTCTTCGCCTCCATAATATCATTGACCGGCGCAACCACCTCACGGCCGTTGACAGCCTCGTCGGCCTGCTCTTCAGTGAGCGTGCTTCCGGCAATTGCAAGATTCCCGTAAATTGTTTTCGTAAGGCCAGCCATGCAGAAGCGTCGGGCTTCGCAGTTCTCCATATGTATGGCGTACCACTCTGCCTTTGAGGCAATGTCGGCAATGAGGTTCACCGCCTTAGTGGAAAGAGTGAATGTCGGTGATAATGACGATCGTGACATACCGCAGTTTGTTAGTCCATGTGAAACATTTCGGGCAGAGGAATCGATATCGGAGAGTTGTCGGGATTGGTCTCCATTATATCAGCCATATAAGCCCACCACTTCTGAACGATCTCAAGGCTTCCCATGTCCTGGCTGCTTCCCTCCCCCTTTGTCTTTTGGAAAGCGAACAATGTGTTGGTGTCCTCATCGAGATAAATACTGTAATCGTATATGCCCCCTTCCTTCAGCAGTTTTCTCATCTCGGGCCACAAAGCTGCATGACGGCGTTTATATTCCTCCTTAAACCCCTCCTTAAGGTACATTTTGAAAGCTTCTCTTTTTTCCATCTCTTGATATGATTATTTGGTTATTATGAATTATGTTCACACGTCTTCCCGACAGGTCGTATGCCGGTGCCGGATCATCAGAGTCCCTGATGTCTTTGATACCTGTTGGCGAATCGACCACCACCACGTCCTTTCGTTCGTCGAAAAGTACAAGGGTGTCGCCCCACATATCTGGTTCATAAGCCACAATAATGGTCGCCTCGTCTGTTGGGATGTTCATCCTCGCGTATTGAAAATCCACGGTATGAGTTTCGCCTGGTTGCAGATACTGCCCAATACCGGCAAGTACCGACACCGTATGTTGGTCCTTGATATATGTCACATAAAACCTGCCGCAGAATTCATACTCACTTTCGTTTGTGACCGTTATAGAAAAATCGGCAGTCTGACGCCGCACCACAGTGTCGGGGAATTGCAAGGCGCTTAACGCCAAATGACCTACAGCCTCCTCTGGATTATGGCACGACACTATCCCGTTATCGCTGTTTACAACCACATAGTTCGGAGTTCCACGCGAAGTTCGCACACATTTCCACTCACCATCATCCTCGTACATGGGCAACAACTGATAAGCGCCGTCAGCAAGCTGTGAGTTAATATGCAGGTTTATTGTGTCAGATACTATTGTGTCGGATGACTCTACCACAATGTCATTTGTGTCGAACTCATACACAATGGCAGCGGGAGCGACATCTTCCACTTTTTTCAAAGCAAGCACTGTACGCCCCTTGAAATCATTCCATCCGACATTCCGCAAGTTGGTCGCCACTAAGGATATTCCTTGTGAATCACCGGTTGTTCCTATATAACAGAGTCGCGAAAGTGCCAATTCATGCGACTCTCTGGTGTTTACCGCCATCGTTGCGGGTTGCACTCCGATCGTGAAACATTGAATCAAGTTCGCTCCGTTTTCCTGCCTGTCGGGAAAAAGTCCCCATTCTGGCTGGTTGGCGGTCATATAGTCTATATTGTAGTAACCGTTGCACCAACCTCCCCACCCCCAATTGATGTGGTAAAGTCCATGGTTGTCGTATCCGTCGATCACAAAGGCATGACCGCCGCCGTCAATCCCATAAGCCGCACACATGACCGGACGCCCTTCTGCAAGCTCCGTCCTTATAAGGTTGTGCAAGTCGCTATGACTGTAAAGGTCACGATAAATGATACGTATCGCTCTGTCGTAACCAAAATAATCAATCAACGCGGAAGGTTGTTTCAATGAGTTTGCCGCACTTGAGCCTATGCCATATTTCATATCGACAGCTATTCCACAGTCGCTCAGCAATTGTGCGACCGCCAACAGTTGTCGCTCTGAATAGCCGGCCGACTTATAGCTGTCAATCATATAGTTCCACTGATACGCGTGTTGGGAAAAATCCGCAATCAGAGTGTCGCCGCATCCAAGCGAGTCGATATAAGCATGCGTGCCCGACCCTTGTCCGGGGTACTGATAGTAGCGCATCACTTGAGCCATGTTGAGGGCTACACAGCCGACATAGCAATGGGTGCTGTCAATCATCGGAGCAAGTATGTTATATGGCGCGGCTTGTTCCCACAGGTCGCTGCATAGCGGCTGTACCTCATCGGGTAACGCACTTGTAAGCAGTACTGTCGGGCTGACCTCCTCCTGTGCGTCAAACACTTCGACCACACGCCTGAAAGCCGGGACTTTCACAGCGTCATCATAGCTGCTTTCGTCGGAATATGCGAGCAACACGTCCTCACCTCCGATGCATTTCGACATAGTGAACCCCGTCGGCCTCCTCTGTATCTTCAGATGAGCAGGGCGCGGCACATTCAACCCGATGGATTCCGTCGACTGCGCAAGACCATAATCACATGTGATTTCGCACAGCAGCAGGATGAAGGTGAGTCGGACGACTTTCATGGTTGCTTGTTTGCTATTTTAGGTACTTCGCAAGCGGGCTCTTATCCTTCTTAAGGCCTTTAGCCACACTCTTCGCGTTGAGCAAGGCTCCGGCCTTCGATGTATGGGTATGGTCGTGATTATAATACGCCTTAGCCTTCTCCTGCCCCATTTTGTCGAGTGCGTCCGCCGTTATATTGTGAACATCGATAAACTCCACTCCCGTTTCCTCGGCAACCTGACGGTACCATTTGCCATACGTGTCGTTGCGGCGTTCAATCTTTCCGTCATGCCATTCATTACGCGGTGTGAGCGAAAGTAGAATCGGAGTCGCTCCTTTTTCGCGCACATCCTGTATGAATTTCTTCAGATACCAGCCAAACGAGTATATCACTTGGTATTTGCCGGTAGAGTTCATCTTGTACACATGGCAAGTATCATCGGCCGTTGCAATGACTCCACGCTCCTTATCACGGTCAATACCTCCTATATCATTGTGTCCGAATTGTATAAGTACGAAGTCTCCGGGCTCAAGCGAGTTATACACGTTGTCCCAAAGCCCTTCATATAGAAACGTACGCGTACTTCTGCCTGCACGGCCCGCGTTTACCACCGTACATTTCTTTTCGTTGAATATCGTATTCGCAACAGCTCCCCATCCCCACATGCCGTCCTCATCTTTGTCGGCATTCTTCATTGTTGAATCACCTGTAGTGAACACTACGGGCTTGCCTTTCTGCCGTTTTTGGTCGATTCGCTTTGGATGAAGCATGTCTTGCCGTAGATAAGTTTTCAATAATGCGACATCCGGGTGGTCGCATGACTCAATCCCCTCCGCGCACGAAGCCGCATTCATTTTGGCACCGAATTCACTTGAGTGGATTTTATCGCCGAAGAAATGATAGTTGGTCTTCCATTTCCCATATCGTTCGAGTTTTAATGCCGATATGTCGTTCAAATCGATGAATGGTGTGTTCAGCTCTTCAGACAGCGACTTTATCCATGGAGTGAAAGTGGTGAGCTTGCGTTGTATTTTAGTCGGATCATTTGGCTCGTAATCATTACGCGGAGTAAGAGTAAGCAGAATAGGAGTAGCCCCCTTGCTTCTGATGTCGTTGACGAACTTCCGCACATATCCACCGAAGGTGTACACCATCTCCTGCCTGCCCGTTTCCCTTACAGTGACAAGCATTGAGTCTTTTGACGTACCGCCTTTCAGGCTGGCGCGCGCACGTCCGGAATCAACCGGACCATTGTCATTGTGTCCCAGTTCCAAGATAACATAGTCGCCCGCCTTAACACCCTTCAGTACTGCAGGCCAAAGGTCACGATAGAAAGTTCGCGGGCTTGTGCCTCCGAGAGCGTGATTCTCGACAGTGATTTTATTTTCGTCGAAAAACTCATGTTCATAGTATCCCCAACCCCACTGGCCGTTGTTGCCGTTTCCAAGTGTTCCGTTGCGCATAGTCGAGTTGCCTACAAGGAAGAGTACAGGATTATCGCCCTTACGTGACGAGCCACTGACGGGACGTGCAGTGTTTGCCTTTTCCAAACTGTCCGCCGTTAAGTCTCGCACGCCGTTTACGTCTTTTAATCCCTCAATGTTTGAGTGATCTTGTGCCTGAAGTGATAGCGCGATCACCATAGACCAGGCTATAGTTATCAGTTTTCTTACCATTGTATATTAAGAATTAAGTTCATACAGGTTATTGGTCTTAGAGTTATCGACTACAGCCGAAATAGCGACTGTATTCTTTTTGCAAATATACAAAAAAGCCGTAAACGTACAATAACTTACGCTAAAAAACAGCCGGGACACACGAAAGTATTCGAATTCGGCTCCGTTTCTTTTACCGTCAATCCAAAACTGTGAAACGTGCGAATTTGAGTAAGAGTTGCTTTGTACCTGCATTCACAAAACTTACCGTCGCCTTTCGGTTGTCTCCTGCACCTTCAACTTTCTGCACTACACCTTCTCCAAAGCGTTCGTGCTTGATGCGCTGTCCTTCACGGAGTGTTGAGACAGCGTTCGCCGCAGTAGCAGGCGAAGTCGCCCGTTGGAATGGGAGTGAGTCGTCAATCTTGCGAAAACGCGGATTCGATTCCACAGGATGCATCGTGGATTTTGATTGAGTAGCTTGTGTAGCGTATTCCCCTTGTGGATATCCTGACGTTTCATAAGTCTGACGGAACAACGGCGCACGGTGTTGTGTCGTCCTACTCCATGGCAAATCTATATCCTTATTTACAGATGAGAACGAAGAATTAGTCCCACGGAAAGTGACAAACTCCGGACTCACATCACGTATAAACCTGCTCGGATTGGAGAATTCCATCTTGCCATAATGCAGACGGCTTTTTGCATACGTAATGAAACAATGATACTGCGCACGCGTTATGGAGACGTAGAACAAGCGGCGTTCCTCCTCAATCTCCCGCTGACTGTTACTTGCTATCTGGTTGGGAAACAATCCTTCTTCCAATCCCACTACGAACACGGTATTGAATTCAAGCCCCTTTGCAGAATGTATTGTCATCAAAGTGACTTTCGACTCATCTTCTCCTTTGTCTGTATCAATATCACTCAGTAATGATATTTCCGATAGATAGTCGCTGATGCTTATGTTCATATTCCCTTCTTCCAATCGCGACGCACAAAAATCATGCAGCCCATTCACCAATTCCTCCACATTCTCCTGTCTGCTGAGGTTTTCCGGAGTGGCATCTTGATATATATCAGACAATATTCCACAATTCTTCACGATAAACCGGCCCGCTTCGTCTGCATTGTCGGTCGAAGCCTTGTCGATAAACGTCTGAATTAGCTTCACAAAGTCTTGCAGTTTGTTCATGATGGAACCCGACACCTTAAGTCCGTAATCTATCGGACTGTTGAGCACAGTCCATAAGCTCACGCTATTCTTTGCGGCAACCTCGATCAACTTGTTGAGCGTTGTCGGTCCGATTCCCCTTCCAGGATAGTTTATTATACGCTTCAACGCTTCTTCATCGTTTGGGTTGACCGACAGCCGGAAGTAAGCGATGATGTCCTTTATCTCCTTCCTCTGGTAAAACGACAAGCCCCCATAGATTTTATACGGCATTCCGTTTCGTCTGAGATGCTCCTCGAACAGGCGGCTTTGCGCGTTTGTGCGATACAGTATGGCAAAGTCCGAATACTCAAGGTGTTCACGCCTTCTGAGTTCCTGTATTTTGCCCACCACTATCTGAGCTTCCTCTATGTCAGAATATGCCTCTATGATTGGAATCTTCTCACCAACATCCTTCTTCGAGAATACCGTTTTCTCTATTTGATCCTTATTCTTGTGGATCAAGCTGTTTGCCGCACCCACAATCATCTGTGTCGACCTATAGTTCTGCTCCAATTTGAATATCTTGGTATCGGGGTACATATCCTTGAAAGTAAGGATGTTGTCGATATTGGCTCCACGAAACGAATAGATGCTTTGAGCGTCATCACCCACAACACATACATGGTGGTTGTGACGGGTTAGTTGCAGTACGATTTGGTGTTGGGCGAAATTAGTGTCTTGATACTCGTCGACCAGTATGTATCCAAACCGCTCCTCATACTTTCGCAACACTTCAGGGTTGTGATCGAACAACAGGTAAGTATACATCAATATGTCGTCAAAATCCATGGCGTCGGCTTGTTTACATCGTTGCCAGTAGCTTGCGTACACATCTCTTATCGCCGGCATCTTCGAATGCAGGTCACGTTGATATATGCCAGGACTACTGGCGTATTCTTCAGGACCTATCAGGGTGTTTTTCGCCTCGCTTATCCTTCCCGCCACCGATGAAGGCCGGTATGTCTTATCATCGAGGTGCATCTCCTTGATGATGGACTTTATCAAGCTCTTGCTGTCTGTAGCGTCATAAATTGTGAAGTTTGGGCGGAAGCCGATATTTTCATGTTCAGTCCGTAGAATGCGAAGGAAAATGCTGTGAAAAGTTCCCATCCACAAATATCTCGCCTGCTCGTCTCCGACAATGCCCGCGATCCGCTTCTTCATTTCGTTGGCAGCCTTATTGGTAAATGTAAGAGCCAATATGTTCCAAGGCTTATAGCCCTTCTCCAAGAGATAGGCGATCTTGTAAGTAAGCACCCGTGTTTTGCCTGAGCCAGCTCCAGCCACAACAAGCGAGGCGCCATCACAATACTCTATGGCGGCGCGCTGAGGTTCGTTAAACGATGCGATGAGTTGTTCGTCCATACAGCTTACTTATGAACGGTGAACGTCTTCGGCAATTTCACATATTTCTTTCCCGACAGGCCTTTAATCAAGCTGCCGTCCACCTGTTTGACTTCCAATTTCCCCTCTACAGGTTTGATCTCCAGATTCTGCGCGTCACTGCCATTGTCGCATGCGGCGCGCACAAGGGCCTTTCCCTTATCAAGACTGATTACCTTCAGTATGACCCACACCCCGTTGGTGTTGCCTCTCAAATACCCATAGCACAATTCATCGGAAAGTCCGGGCACTTGTATCGTATCGTTATACAAGTTTATGTCCAAGCTTATTTTTAGCTCATCATTAATAAAATGTCCTTTAAAGTCCTGTGCCACTACTGTTGTAGCCGTACAGACCACCATGAGTAGTAAAAATACAAAGCGTTTCATACACCTTATTATATTGTATTCGTTATGTCATTACAAAGGTACAAAAAAATAACATCCATATTGTATAACACAATCAAATTTATTACGCATCGGCAGCTATTGGAAACACAGCAGGAATATTATAGCGGCCAGTCATTGGCAGAGACGGGCGACATCCTTAAACGCATTCATTACTTTCCCGTTAAAATTGGGACGAGTTTAGATATTAATATAAATGGCCGACGATATTAATATAAATGCCAAACCATATTAATATAAACTGTCAACCATATTAATAT
>CAZHZH010000079.1:9417-12564 GCA_964537205.1 uncultured Bacteroidaceae bacterium | reverse complement strand
TTAAATTTTTATTATGAGATGAAGTTTTATTCCTCGATTGCCGCCTGCGCCGCCGCGAGTCGTGCGATTGGCACGCGGAACGGTGAGCAAGAGGCATAGTTCATGCCTATCTTGGCGCAGAACTTGACTGACGACGGTTCGCCTCCGTGCTCTCCGCATATTCCTGTGCGAAGGTTAGGGCGCACCTTGCGTCCGTTCTCCACCGCCATCTTGATGAGTTTGCCGACTCCGTGCTGGTCGAGTACCTGGAACGGATCGACTTTCAGTATCTTCTTCTCCAAGTAGACAGGGAGGAAGGATGCGATGTCGTCGCGTGAATAGCCGAACGTCATCTGGGTCAGGTCGTTTGTTCCGAACGAGAAGTACTCTGCCTCGGTTGCGATTCTGTCGGCTGTGAGGGCGGCGCGCGGCGTCTCAATCATCGTACCCACTTCGAACGGTACTTCGAGCCCCTCTTCGGCGAACACTTCCTTGGCGGTCTTCAGGATTACGCCTTTCTGCTGTTTCAGCTCATAGAGGATGCCTACGAGCGGCACCATGATTTCAGGATGCGGGTCGTAGCCTTCTCTCTTCAGCTGGCATGCCGCGCTGAGTATGGCGCGTGTCTGCATCGCGGTGATTTCCGGGAAGGTGATTCCCAGGCGGCATCCGCGGTGACCGAGCATAGGGTTGTTCTCGGCAAGGGAGTTGACGCGCTTTTGGATTTCCTCGACGCTTACTCCCATTTCCTTCGCCATTGTCTGTTGTCCTTCAAGGTCGTGAGGGACGAACTCGTGGAGAGGAGGGTCAAGCAGGCGGATGTTCACTGGCAGGCCGTCCATCGCCTTCAAGATGCCGTAGAAGTCGTCCTTCTGGTAAGGAAGCAGCTTGGCAAGAGCTTTCTCACGGCCGGCTGCGTCTTTGGCGAGAATCATCTCGCGCATTGCGATGATCTTCTTGTCCTCGAAGAACATGTGTTCGGTGCGTGTCAGTCCGATACCCTTGGCTCCGAACGCGCGTGCCACTTCGGCGTCGTGCGGCGTGTCGGCGTTGGTGCGTACTTCCATCTTTGTGTATTTGTCGCAAAGGTCCATGAGTTCCTTGAAGTCTCCGCTTAGTTCCGCGGCGCGGGTAGGAACTTCGCCTGCGTATACTTGGCCTGTGGAGCCGTTGAGGGAGATGAAGTCGCCCTCCTTGTAGGTCACGCCTTCTATTTCGACGGTCTTGGTCTTGTAGTTAACGTTGATGGCTCCCGCTCCCGAAACGCAGCACTTGCCCATGCCTCGCGCTACGACTGCGGCGTGCGACGTCATACCGCCGCGCGCGGTGAGGATGCCTTCCGCGCTTGCCATGCCCGCAAGGTCCTCCGGCGATGTTTCGATGCGCACCATTACTACTTTGTGTCCATCCTTGTGCCATGCCTCTGCGTCGTCGGCGTGGAACACAATCTGGCCGCAGGCCGCGCCTGGAGAGGCAGGGAGTCCTTGTGTGATTACTTTGGCTTTCTTCAAGGCGTTCTTGTCGAATACAGGGTGGAGTAGTTCGTCGAGCTTCTGCGGCTCACAGCGCATGATGGCCGTCTTTTCGTCGATAAGTCCCTCTTTCAGCAGGTCCATTGCGATTTTGACCATTGCGGTTCCCGTACGCTTGCCGTTGCGTGTCTGTAGGAACCAGAGCTTGCCTTCCTGTACGGTGAACTCCATGTCTTGCATGTCGTGGTAGTGGTTCTCCAACTTTGTCTGTAGCTCGTCCAATTGCTTGTAGAGTTCAGGCATGGCTTCCTCCATCGACGGGTATTTTGCCACGCGCTCTTCTTCGGAAACGCCTGCGCGCTCTGCCCAGCGTTTCGAACCGATCTTGGTGATTTGCTGCGGTGTGCGTATGCCAGCTACCACATCCTCGCCTTGTGCGTTGATCAGGTATTCGCCGTTGAACAGGTTCTCACCGGTACCGGCGTCGCGGGAGAAGCATACGCCTGTGGCGGAAGTGTCGCCCATGTTTCCGAATACCATCGCCATGACTGAGACTGCCGTTCCCCATTCGTCTGGGATTCCCTCCATCTTGCGGTAGAGGATGGCGCGCTCGTTCATCCAGCTGCGGAATACGGCGCAGATGGCTCCCCAGAGCTGTACTATAGGGTCGTCAGGGAAGTCTGTGCCTGTTTGCTTCTTGATGGCCTGCTTGAAGAGTGTGACCAGCTTCTTGAGCGACTCGACGGAAAGATCCTTGTCGAGTTCCACTCCCTGTTCCTTCTTCACCTCCTCAATGATGGCCTCGAACGGGTCGATGTCCTCTTTGTTGACTGGCTTCATTCCAAGCACGACGTCGCCGTACATCTGTACGAAGCGGCGGTAGGAGTCGTAAACGAAGTGTGGGTTGTTGGTCTTTGCGACCATGCCCTCTGCCACGGTGTCGTTGAGGCCGAGGTTGAGGATCGTGTCCATCATGCCCGGCATTGAAGCGCGCGCTCCTGAACGTACGGAGACGAGCAACGGGTTCTTGGCGTCGCCAAACTTGCAGTTCATCAGATTCTCAATGTGACGCACGGCTTTTTCAACATCATCATTGAGTACTTCCATGATTTTCTCCTGACCCACTTTGTAGTATTCATTGCAGGTGTCGGTTGTGATTGTAAAACCAGGAGGAACTGGCACTCCGATTAGGTTCATCTCGGCGAGGTTGGCTCCTTTGCCACCAAGCTCTTCACGCATGTTTGCATTACCTTCGGCTTGTCCGTTGCCGAAGGTGTAAACTCTCTTTTGACTCATAATCTATTATTAAAGTTGTTATTAAATTGTGATTATTCATCTTTTGGCTTGTGTGTGCGCAAATATATGATATCCTCATACACTCTTCTCACACAGTTATTATGCAAAGATAGAGTATAAAAAATAAAATAACAAATCTTAAGTTGTTTTTTTTTGAATTTATCATCTTGTGGCGGTGAAATAGAAAGAAAATGCGTGCAAGATGCCCAGTTTATAAATTAATGTAGTAAATTTGTAGCGTAAACCATTTTCAAGCAGATACAATGAAAAGAATAGCTATTATGCCCGTGTTGCTGTCGTTTGCCTTTATGGCGGGGAATGAGGGACACGCGCAAACATGGATTGACATAACTGACGCTTACATAGTAAATCCGAGGTTTGACAACAACGACGTGTCGAC
>CAZHZH010000079.1:0-9317 GCA_964537205.1 uncultured Bacteroidaceae bacterium | reverse complement strand
CCGGCTGGGGATGGTGGCAGACGGGCGGCAAGTACGTGCCGAACGACATGACCGCGGCCGCCGCATGGTTTGACGCGGGATACTATAAAGACACGTTGGAATTCGAGCTTGCCGAAGGAGAGAGCGCCGTGACCATTGGTATATACAAAGATGAATGGGTCAACAGCGACTGGACTTGCCTCGACAACTGGAAACTGGAATATTTCGGAGAGGTCGTGGCTCTGACCTCTATTGAGCTTGATGCGGAGGAAGCGGTTGTCAACATATACGACAGCAGGCAGCTGGGTGTAGCGTTCACACCTGCCGACGCTACTTACAAGAAGGTCACGTGGAGCAGCTCCGACGAGACTGTGGTGACGGTCGACTCCAAGGGCGTGGTGACCGGAGTGGGCGAGGGAACGGCCGTGATTACTGCCACCGCCGTCGACGGAAGCGGACTTGCCGCTACCTGCACAGTGAATGTTGTCGACAACAAGGCCGACGGCTCGTCGCTCATCATTAATGAGATAATGGCGGCGAACACCGACGTGTTTGTCGACCCTTCGTGGAATTACGGAGGATGGGTGGAGTTGTTCAACCCTACGGACAAGGCTGCCAACATCGGAGGTTACTGGGTGAGTGATGATCCCGACAACCTGCAAAAGGCGATGTTGCCGTCGCGCATAGGAAGCATACCTGCCAACGGATTCAAGACTCTTTGGTTCGACCACGCCGACACAAGAAAGGATGTGGGCGAACAGTGGCTGAACACCAATGTGAACATGAAGCTTGACGCGAAAGGCGGAACTGTGTATATTTCGGACACCGATGGCAACCTTGTGGCTTCGCAGGAGTACCCTGCCGCTGTCATGCGCGCCTCGTATGCGCGTACTACGGACGGCGGAGGCGAATGGAGGCAGACGGGCGAACCGACTCCTACAGCGACGAACGCTACCAGCACGTTCGCTGATGAGCAAATAGCCGCGCCGGTGGTTGACAAAAACGGCCGGCTGTTCGACGGCACGCTGCAAGTGAAAGTGGAGATCCCCGAAGGAGCACACTTGAGATACACCACCGACGGAACCCCTCCTTCAGAGGAGTCGGACGAAAGCGCGGACGGAGAGTTTACGGTGGAGAATTCCACGTCGTTCCGCTTCCGCCTGTTCAAGGACGGCTATCTGCCGAGCAATGTGGTGACACGCTCTTATATCCTGAAAGACCATGATTACTACATGCCGGTAGTCTCGCTTGTGACCGACCCCGACAACCTGTATGATGACGAGATCGGCATCTATGTGACCGGCACGAACGGCAAGACAGCCAACCAGGACGCTACAAAGCGCAACTTCAACATGAATTGGGACCGCCCCGCCAATTTCGAGTTCATGGAGACCGACGAGGTGTCGTTCAGCCAGGAGGTTGACATTTGCATAGCGGGAGGATGGAGCCGCAAGTACGAGCCGAAGTCGTTCAAGATAAAGACCGCGAAGGAGTACGGCATAAACGAGCTGGACTATCCGTTTTTCAAGGACAAGCCGAACACCAAGAACAAATCGCTGCTGCTGCGTAACGGCGGTAACGACAACTACAATAAATACCGCTTGAAGGACGCTGCCCTGCAGGAGATCGCGCGAAGGTCGGAATTCAAGCTGAACCTGCAATCCTACCGCCCTGTGCATGTGTTCATCAACGGCGATTATCTCGCCATGCTCAACATGCGCGAGCCGAGCAACAAGCACTACGGGTATTCGAATTACGGTATCGACATGGACGAGATCGACGCGTTCGAGATGAGCGTCGACTCAGGATATGTGCAGAAGGCGGGGACGAAGGACGCATTCAACCAGTGGTACTCTTTGTCGTCGAACGCGGCCGACGCGCTTGTTTACGAGGAGATATGCGACCTTGTGGACATCGACGACTATGTGAACTACATGGCGTTCAAGTTCTACTTGTATGATTGGGACTGGCCTCACAACAACGTAAAGGCGTTCAGGGACACAAACGACGGAAAGTTCCACTTTGTGACCTTCGACCTCGACAACTGTGTGGACTGGAGCAACCGGTCGACCAACACCAACATATTCACACTGTTTGAAAACAAAAAGACATATACGTTCTATCAGCGTCCTGAGTACAATTGGACGAGCATACGGGCGGAAGTGGAGATGGTCACCATATTCCTCAACATGCTGGCGAACGAGGATTTCAAGAAAAAGTTCATCGACACCTATTGCATTGTGGGAGGTTCGGTGTTCGGCGACGAGGATGAAATAACCGACCTTGTCACCGAGATGGCGAACTACACGAAAGAGGCTTTGTCGTGGGAATGGAACGACCCTACAGGCACACAGAAGGAACAGGCCCAGGGTATTATAAGCGCCGTCACGGGCAACTACCGTTCGAAGATGGCGAGCACCATAAAGACCTATTCCAAGTTCGGACTTTCGCAGACGACCACGCAATCATTGAAATTAAGTTCAAACGTCGAGGGAGGGCAGATTCTTTATAACGGCATGGTAGTTCCACGCGCGAAATTTGACGGATACGTGTTCGCGCCTGTCACGTTGCATGCTATGGCTTCTGGAGGCTATAGGTTCGTGGGATGGAAGAACGTGACGAAAAGCAGTGGTACAGACGACGTGTATGAAAGCAACGACGAGGAGTACGAACTGCCGTCAAGCGGTGCGTTCAACCTGCAAGCCGTTTATGAGAAGCTGTCGGACATCGAATTGGCTGAGGCCGGGATAACGCCTGTCAGGGTCAACGAGGTGAGCGCGGCGAACAGTGTTTATGTGAACGAACAATACAAGCGCAACGACTGGATTGAGCTTTACAACACCACAGGCGATTCGATTGACGTTGCCGGAATGTATCTGAGCGACAACGAGAACAAGCCGCAGAAGTACCAGATTCAGGCGGCTGAAGGCGTTAATACTGTCATCCCGGCTAACGGGCATCTGGTAGTGTGGTGCGACAAGCTTGAGCCTGTCAGCCAAATACACACTGGCTTCCGGCTCGCTGCCGAGGGAGGACTTGTCATGATTACCGCCGAGGACGGTTCTTGGGCGGACACGCTGCAATATGGTCCGCACGGCGGCACCGAGTCGTTCGGCCGTTATCCAGATGGCGGCAACAGTGTCTATTTCATGAACACTCCTACCATTGGAAGTACGAACTACATAGCAAGCTATGATTCGGTTTACTTTGAAGGACGTGATGTCAACCATCCTGACGCAATCAACTCTCTGATCGCTGACAACGCCGGAATCGACTTGGAATGCGAAAACGGTTATCTGACTGTCAGCGGCAGCGTGACTGCAAGCGTGCGACTCTCAGTCTACTCGTCGGTCGGAGTCGAGTGCCTTAATCGTCGGCTCACGTTGGACGGAGGCAAGGCATCGGTATATGTAGGCAACCTGCCAGGCGGAGTCTATGTGGCGCGCGTGAAGAATGCTGCGGGAGCGGTCCAGTCGCGCAAGTTCGTCATCAAGTGAAAACAATAAGGCGTACATTTATTAATTAACATAATCATTAACTCATCAATTTTATCTGACTATGAAAAAATATTTGGCAGAAATGGTCGGCACTATGGTGCTGGTACTAATGGGTTGCGGCGTAGCGACCAGTGTTGGATGTAACGAACCGGCGGGAGTGGTCGCCACCGCTTTTGCTTTCGGTCTCGCAGTAGTGGCGATGGCCTACACTATTGGTGGAATCAGCGGTTGCCACATCAATCCGGCTATTACTCTCGGATGCCTGCTCACGAAGCGCATCAGCGGCAAGGATGCCCTTTGGTACATCGTTTTCCAGATTATAGGAGCGTTCATAGGTTCCGCTATACTTTTCGCCCTGACATCCACTACCGAGGTTGAAGGCACGGGAGCCAACATGTGCCAGGAAGGTGTCACATGGTATGGCGGTTTGATTGCCGAGATCGTGTTCACATGTGTTTTTGTGTTCGTGGTTCTTGGAACTACCGACTCAAAGAAGGGCGCGGGTAACTTCGCCGGACTCGCCATAGGTCTCTCCTTGGTGCTTGTCCACTTGGTATGTATCCGCTATACAGGTACTTCCGTCAATCCTGCCCGCTCTATTGCCCCTGCCTTGTTTGCTGGTGGACAGGCAATCACCGACCTTTGGATTTTCATTGTCGGTCCGTTTGCCGGAGCTGCTCTCGCCGCGGCCGTATGGAAGCTGGTAGGCGAAAGCAAGGACTGATTCCGCTAAGCGTTCAACAAGGAACGCATGTATACAATAAGGTGTGTCTGGCGTATTAGCCCGGCACACCTTATTATATATATACGTAAGATGTCAAAACAGGTAGTGCGTCATCAGCATGTAGCACACCGTTCCTCCGGCGATGGTGACGAACATGTTCTTCCGCCACAAATGAATCAGCACACAGACAAGTATGCCAAGCAGCTGTGGCAGTCCGTGCGTACCCGACAGGAATTGCACGTCTTTGAGGCAGTATATCACGAGCATGCCGAACACCGCGGATGGAAGATAACCGCTTAGGTAGGTCACGAAACGGGGAGTCGACTCTTTCGAGCGGAACAGCAAAAAGGGTAGGGCGCGGGTAAGTACCACGCACAGAGCCATCAATATGATGGTAACCGCTTGCTGGCCTGTGGTCATCATCGCTTCGCCTCCTTCCTGCGGTATGATATGTAGAGCGCGCAGAGTATCACCGCCATGGCTGGCAGGATGAACACTTGCGATCCGAACAACGCCAGACAAGCCGCCGTGGCTCCGAGTCCGAGCCATGCGGAGCCATGTGAATGCTTATGGCGCAGGAAGTCGTCCATGAATATGGCGACAAACATGGCTGTCACTACAAAATCGAGTCCTTCGAGGTGCTTCATCACACTATCGGGCAGCGACGAGCCGAGCAGGTAACCGGCTATTCCGCCTGTCGTCCAATAGACGTAGTCGAGTACTGAGACCCACGCCTGCCTTCGCAGGGAACCGCCCGCGCTGTAGTTGATGGCGAACGTCTCGTCGCTCATCATGAATATGAGAAAGGGCTTGAGGCGGCGTGCGTCGCGCCAGCGGTCGAGCATTGATATTCCGTAGAACAAATGCCTCGCACCGATTGTGAGAGCCATTATGACAGCCGACAGGGGATGGAACGCCCCGCACAAGAGCGTCAGGGCGATGAACTCCACCGAGCCGCTGTACACAAGCATTGCCATGCATACGGGAATCCATATCGAAAAGCCCATGCTCGAAGCGAGCATGCCGTATGTCACCCCGAGAAACCAGTACGCCCCCAAGACGGGGATGGAAAGGTGGAACGCGTCTTTCAGTTCTTTCATCGTGTTTTATTCTTTGATTGGCAGGAGTGCCTGGCTGTAAGCCATCATCATGGCGAACGACTGACATCCTGTGTGTTTTCGCATGCAAAAATACAAAAAATAATACTGCGGATGTTCGATTGTTCTTAAAAATCATTAATGTTTTGCGCCTCTTTTAATATTTATTGTTTTCTTTGCTAAGAAATGGGGCGGATCATGCCCCACGAGGTTTGATATAAGGGAAAACAATTACACAGTAGATATGAAGGAAAAGACTAAAGGAAAGATTACCCAAGTGATAAGTCTGGTTGTTTGTGTTTTGATGATCATGGCGGTTTCAATCAGGCGCGACCATCGTTTGCTTGGTCATGATTTGAGAGAGACGGCGAAGGACACCACTACGGCTGCCGCGGTTTCAGATACAGCCCGCACAGAGGCTGACGGCACGTTGGTCATCAACACCACGAGTTTGGCAAGCGATGTCACCGGCTTCGGCGGCACCGTTCCGCTTGAAATCTATGTGAAGGACGACAAAGTGGAGAAGGTGGTGGCGCTTGAGAACACCGAGACTCCCGAGTTCTTCGAGGTGGCGGGCGAGTTGCTCACCAAGTGGGACGGGCTTACGCTCGAAGATGCGTCAAAGCTGAAAGTCGACGCGGTGTCGGGTGCCACATATTCGTCGAACGCCATAAAGGGGAATATGGAACGTGGGTTGCAATACGCGTTGAAGCATTCAAACGAGAAGAGTATATGGTCGGGTGTTGAAGTGACACCGAAGTCGGTCATCGGACTGATAGTCGCGTTGATGGCGGCCATTCTACCGCTGTTCATTAAGAACAGGCGCTACCGCCTCGTCCAGCAGTTGCTCAATATCATCGTACTCGGATTCTGGTGTGGTTCGTTCATCTCCTATACTTCTATCATCGGTTACATGTCGAACGGCATGAATGTGATTGCACTGCTTGTTCCGTTGATATTGCTGGTGGTTGCGTTCATATACCCTCTGTTTGGCAAGAAGAGCTATTATTGCACGAACGTGTGTCCGTTCGGCTCTCTGCAGGAAGTGGCGGGCAAGTGTGTCAAATACAAGATAAAGATGAAGCCTAAGACGGCGAAGCGCCTCGACACCTTCCGGCAAGTGTTGTGGGCTGCGCTCATGTTGTGCTTGTGGACTGGCGTGTGGTCCGACTGGATCGACTATGAGCCTTTCTCGGCGTTCATATTCAGTTCCGCGTCGTGGATAGTGATAACCATCGCCGCAGTGTTCGTGTTGCTTTCAACAGTCGTCATGCGTCCGTACTGCCGTTTTGTCTGTCCTATGGGGACATTGTTCAAAATCAGCCAAACGAGCAAGTGAGTATTCTGAGTACTCAGAGTACTCTGAATGCTCAGAATATCTTTCAGTAAACAATGTCGCTTACCGAGTACCTTCCCATGAAGCGGCTGCGGTCCACATCGCCCCTGATTCCGCTTACACGCCCCTTTGCCGTGAACTGCCACATCACGAAGTCGCGTCCGTCGTTCAGGTATGGCTCGTCGGATGTGTATTGGGCTATCATAAACATGTACGGCTTGAAGGCGGAGTAGCCTGCAAAGTATTTGTTGTAGAAGTTGCGGCCGGTGTAAATAAGCGGTCGTTTGCCGTATTCCTTGGTGACAAGTTTCAAGAACTCTTGCAAACGCTTGTGCAGCGTTTCCACCGATACGCCTCCAGTGACTTCTACGTCGATGAGCGGAAGGAGGTCTTGCTTCCTCCTGTTGACAGTCTGACGGAAGTTCTCGTATTGCGACGCAGCGTCGACGTTGGGGCGGAAGAAGTGGTAGCTGCCCACTTTTATGCCGTGGCGGCGTGCTTCGGAGAGGTTGAACGAGTATGTGTCGTCAACGAGGTAATTCGATTCGGTCGCCTTCAAGTACACGTAGCCCACCTTTTTGTCGCGCGACACGGCTTTCCAGTCTATCCTGCCTTGGTAATGGCTCACGTCAATGCCGTACTGGTGGCTTGCGGTTCGTGAGAAGTACGCCGTCAGGTTCGCGCCCTTAGGCTGCCGCGGATGATTGTCGGGCATCGCCTTGTATGAGCTGGAGGGCATGTCGGGTTGCAGGAACTCGTACACGTCTTGTTCCTCGTTCTTCTTTTTCTTTTTCCTTCCGTATGCGTCAGTGGGGCAGAGGAGCGAAAGGACGACGGTCAGGAAGAGTATATGCATGCAATATGTCTTGAATCTTTTCATTCAGAATTGGGGTTTGGGTGCAAAGATACTAATTTGTATGCAATCCAAATTTATTATTATGAATGTTTAACCATTGAGCGTGTCAACGTTTGCCACGTGTCTTTTGGACAGGGTCGCAAGTGAGTCCCACTCCCAACTTCTTGAATATCTTCTGATCCACCTCGCTCAACATGACGGTGCAGTGCGCCTGGCAGCCTCTGAGCTGCGGCAGGCATTCCAGTGCCTTGCGGCAGTTCTCGTTATGGGTGCTAAGCACAGACAGGGCCACAAGCACCTCGTCGGTGTGCAGGCGCGGGTTGTTGCCTCCGAGATATTCCGTCTTCGTCTTTTGTATCGGTTCTATCAAGTCTTGCGGAATGAGTTTCACCGAATGGTCGATGCCCGCGAGATGCTTGGTGGCGTTCAGAATGAGAGCCGCACTCGGACCGAGCAGCGCGCTTTCCTCTGATGTCACGATGGTGCCGTCGGCGAGTTCGATTGCCGCGCATGCCTTGCCGAGCGACTGCTCCTTGCGCTCCTTCGCAGCCACGGTGGTCTTCCGGTACGCGCTGTTGATGCCGGCCTGTTTGAAGAGCAACGCTATTTTGTTCACCTCGCTGTCGTTTCCCTCACCGTTGGCGAGGCGGTTGAGCGCGGTGTAGTAACGGCGTATGATTTCATCCTTCGACGCTTCCCGGCACACTTGGTCGTCGCTTATGCAGAAGCCGACCATGTTCACCCCCATGTCGGTCGGCGACTTGTAGGGATTGTTCCCGTATATGCTTTCGAAGAGGGCGTTGAGTACGGGGAATATCTCGATGTCGCGATTGTAGTTGATTGCGATCTTGCCGTATGCCTCGTAGTGGAACGGATCGATCATGTTAACGTCGTTGAGGTCGGCTGTTGCCGCCTCGTAAGCGATGTTGACGGGGTGTTTGAGCGGCAGGTTCCATACGGGGAACGTCTCAAACTTGGCATAGCCCGCGCTTATGCCGCGTTTATGCTCGTGGTATAACTGGCTGAGGCATACTGCCATCTTTCCGCTGCCCGGTCCCGGAGCCGTGATGATGACAAGCGGGCGTGTGGTTTCAACATAGTCGTTCTTCCCGAACCCTTCGTCGGAGTCGATCAGGGTGACGTTTGAAGGATACCCCTCAATCGTGTAGTGATAGTACGCCTTTATGCCCATGCGAGTCAGCTTGTCCTTATACGCGTCAGCCGAACTCTGTCCGTTGTGGTGTGTGATGACCACGCCGCTGACCATGAACCCCCTGTCCTGGAATTCTTCCCTGAGCCGCAGCACGTCCATGTCGTAGGTGATGCCCAAGTCGGCGCGCACCTTTTGCTTCTCAATGTCCACCGCGCTGATGACGATTACGATTTCCGCACTGTCGCTCAGCTGCTTGAGCATTTTAAGCTTGCTGTCGGGCTGGAAGCCTGGCAGCACGCGGCTCGCATGGTAGTCGTCGAATAGTTTGCCTCCAAGTTCAAGGTACAGCTTGTTGCCGAACTTGGCTATGCGCTCCTTAATATGTTCTGATTGGATTTTAAGATATTTCTCGTTGTCGAATCCGTATTTCATCGTGTATGTCTTTTTATTATGTGAACTCAATACGGAATACAAAGGTAGCTATTTTTTTTCAAGGCAGGCTCCGATGTCGGGTCGAAATTGCAATTTATGGGCATCCATTAACGGCTTATTCGATGACTTTGCTTATATTTGCATCGTCAAATGAAATTTGCGGTCCGTCCTCTAAGGTGGATTATTAATTTAAATGATTATCCGCAATCGTACCACCAAAATTTCTGTCTGCCCAGACGGGTA
>CAZHZH010000078.1:0-12564 GCA_964537205.1 uncultured Bacteroidaceae bacterium | reverse complement strand
AATAAGTTAATATATACATAAAGGTTTTGATTTTAAATTGGAAGGCTGGTACAACTAAGTATCAGCCTTTTTGAATGTATATCGTAAATATTCGTCTGACATTTCTTTATTTTTCAAGTTTTCTTTATAACTTTGCAGAACATAAAAAGTAGCATAACATGAAGCAGGAACTTTTAATCTACAACACACTTACACGACAAAAGGAATTATTCCGTCCGCTCAACGCTCCGCACGTCGGAATGTATGTATGCGGTCCGACTGTATATGGCGACGCGCACCTTGGTCATGCTCGTCCGGCTATTACGTTTGATATAGTGTTCCGGTATTTGCAGCATATAGGGTATAAAGTCCGTTATGTACGCAACATAACGGATGTCGGGCATTTGGAACACGATGCAGACGAAGGCGAGGACAAAATCGCCAAGAAGGCAAGGTTGGAGCAGTTAGAGCCGATGGAGGTGGCTCAATACTATGCAAATAGATATCACGAGGCTATGCGTGCCTTGAACGTGTTACCGCCTTCAATCGAGCCTTTGGCATCAGGGCATATCATAGAGCAGGAACAACTGGTGCAAGAGATTCTTGACAATGGTTTTGCCTATGAAGCGAACGGATCGGTTTACTTCGATGTTGAGGCATATAATAAGAAGTACAAATATGGAATCCTCTCTGGTCGCAATCTTAGTGATATCATAAATAATTCAAGAGAGCTCGCCGGTGTTGGTGAAAAGAAAAACCAGGCTGACTTTGCTTTATGGAAGAAGGCGCAACCAGAACATATAATGCGATGGCCGTCAAAATGGAGTGACGGCTTCCCTGGCTGGCATTGCGAATGCACCGCAATGGGACGTAAATATTTGGGAAGGCATTTTGACATCCATGGAGGCGGTATGGATTTGATCTTTCCGCATCACGAGTGTGAAATAGCACAAGCGGTGGCAAGCCAAGGTGACCAAATGGTACACTATTGGGTTCACAACAACATGATCACCATCAACGGTCAAAAGATGGGTAAAAGCTTGGGTAATTTCATCACACTGCAGGAATTCTTCAATGGCAGCCACAAGGACAAAGACGGCAACGAGATGCTGTCTCAGGCGTATTCACCGATGACCATTCGCTTCTTCATCTTGCAGGCTCACTATCGCAGTACTGTCGATTTTAGTAATGAGGCGTTACAAGCGGCGGAAAAAGGGTTGGAACGCTTGATGGATGCGTACAAGTCGCTTAAGACTATACAGCCGTCGAATAACGGCAGCGTTGGCATGCAATACGTTGATGATTTCAAGCAGAAATGCTATGACGCGCTCAACGACGATTTCAGCACTCCGGTGGTCATTAGCCATTTGTTTGATGTATCACGAACGATAAACCAGCTTGCTGATAAATCTGCGACTATAACAGCCGAAGTTCTTGAGGCGCTGACCAATGCGTTTGAGTTGTTTGCATTCCAGATCCTTGGACTGCAAAAATCTGCAACCGACGGCATAAATGGAAGTGAGGCTCGTGAGGAAGCTTTCGGACAAGTTGTGGATATGCTGCTTGAACAGCGCATGAAGGCGAAGACCAACAAAGACTGGGCGACCAGCGACTCGATCCGTGACAGGCTGACTGCTCTCGGATTTGAAATCAAGGATACGAAAGACGGGTTTACATGGAAACTAAACAGGTAGGCTATGGCACGTTTGCAAAAGATATTAATGATTGTCTCCTTCGTCTTTCTTTTTATATGCCTTGGTGCTACCATCTGGGCGGCTGTAGTCACGAATGACACTTCGTTATATATTTACGCGGCTATATTCGTATTGGCCATTATATGGTTCGGCATAACCATATACAGGAGCTATAAGAAGAAGTGACCGTTGCAAATTAATGCGCGACCGACGGTCTCTCTGAAATATGCGGTTGTCACCGGGTGTTCTGTGGATGGGCGGGTAAGGTTTTATCCGCTCAACTTATTAGTATACTCCGAACGCTCCGAGAAGGAGTACCGCCAACAATATTGGCACAATGAACTTCAGCATTATGATGTACATGCCCTTTCGGTGGAATCGGTATCCGTTCAGCCGCATTTCGCCGACTAAAAGTCTTGGTGAAACCACCCATCCAATAAGCAGGCATGTGCATATTGACAAGAATGGCATCAGTATGTTGTTGCTTACATAGTCAAACACGTCAAGCAGCTGACCTGTCGCACCATTCGGCAACGTGTACTCGAAATACAAATCATTGTAACCCCGACATACAATGTAAGAAAGGATTAACTCTACGGCAGCTGTGACGCATACCGACTTTCTTCGGCTCCAATGAAAACGGTCAATCAAACTTGCTACTAACGCCTCAAGGATTGATACCGCACTCGTAATTGCGGCGAACAATACCATTAGGAAGAACATGATTCCAATTACGGGACCAAACGGACCAAGTGAATTGAATATTTTAGGTAGTGCTACAAACATTAGTCCCGGACCGGCGGACATTCCCTCTGTTCCCATAAACACATATACTGCCGGTATGATCATTAAGCCTGCTAAAACGGCTATCGCTGTGTCGCAAATCTCGATGTAATCAACCGCCTTGCCTAAGTTCACACTCCTTTTCATGTATGAGCCATAGGCTACCATGATGCCCATGGCAATGGACAACGAGTAAAACAGTTGTCCCGTAGCGTCAAGCACAATCATTAGAAAATGCTTCAGTGTGACTCCTTCAAAATTAGGAATAAGGTATATGGCCGCCCCTTCTATTCCTGTACGTGTCACACCATCCTCGTCAGTATGGCTTATGAAAAGTGAATATATACAAATGAATACAACCAGCACCACCAAGGCGGGCATCATTATGCGCGAATACTTCTCGATGCCTTTATTGACCCCTTTATATACGACGTGAAAGCAGGCTGCAGCAAATAGGACCATGAATATTACAGGACTCCACTCGGTTGATATGAAATCCTTAAAGTAACCATCCGCTACGGCCGCGTCACCATTTAGCGAAAGATAGGTAAGCAAATACTTTACAACCCATCCGCCTATAACGCAATAATAAGGGTAAATGATAAATGGGACGATGAACGAGAGGTGCCCGATAAAGCCCCATTTCTTGTTGAAAAACTTGTATGCGGTCAACGGACCTTGTTGCGAACGCCGGCCAATCGCGATTTCCGTTATAAGCAATGTGAATCCGAATGTGACAGCCAATATTATATATATAATAAGGAATAAGCCTCCACCATCGCGCGCTGCAAGATAGGGGAAGCGCCATATATTGCCTAATCCGACTGCACTACCAGCTGCTGCGAGTACAAAACCAATAGATCCACTGAAAGTGTTACGATTGCCTGTCATTTATTTTGTGTTTCCTTGAAACAATGTGCAAAGATACGTAATAATACCCAGATGTACAAGCAAATCGGCAATAATTACTTCGGTCGCTCCGATAAACGGTCGTTTTTGTGCCGTTGCCACAATCTGAATGTTGCAATATGTGGTATTTATAATAGACATAGTCAGGCAATAGTTTTTTGATATGCAACAAATGCTTTTGTTTATGATACACGTTATATAATAAATAGGTGAAAGATTTTATCATGAAAAAATAAAATGCTACTTTTGCCTTATAATTAATAGCAGAAAATATGAATATAAACAAACTTTTCCTTTTGGGCGTGATGATGTTTTGTATGCATCAGGCGTCATTCGCGCAAACCAAGGCTGCTGTATTGGTACTCCGTGGGCAAACCAAGTATCAATATATAGACGGGTTTGGCGGAACTGGTATGAACGGACAATGGGCAGACGTTTACACACAAGAGAAGGTCAACAAACTTTGGGGTACAGGCAAGGATCAAGTCGGACTGAACATAATGCGCATACGCATAAACCCGACGGAAAGCTATTGGGGAGAATATGGAAATGCGGTGAAATGGGGACGTAAGATAAACCCTGGTCTACAAGTCTTCGCAACTCCTTGGACTCCGCCAAAGAAGTACAAGACCCAAAACACTACGAAATACCAAAACGATTATGGAACATGGGTCTGGCCCTTAGTTGAGCATACTTGGGGAGGACAGGGATCTAATGGAGGAGCAATCAATCCGAAGTACTACGATGAATTCGCCGATTTCCTCGAAAGATACCGTCAGACGATGGAAGCGAAAGGCTGTCCAATTGACATGATCTCCATTCAAAATGAAAGCGACTATACTCCGACCACTACGGATAACGGAGTGGAGCATGCAAGCTACGAAAGCTGTATATATTCCCCAAAGGAGATGGCGGCCATGGTGAAGGCCGCAAGAGCCAAGGTCGATTCAAAATGCAAGATTATGGGACCTGAATGTTTCGGATGGGGCGAACATTCATACAACAACACTCTTGTCGGCATACAAGACGCGGTCGACAATATTGATGTTTGGGGAAACCACTTGTATGGGACGAATGATTGGTCGTTTGTCAAGAATGTTACCGATAAAACGGGAAAGCACATGTGGATGACAGAGTTCCTTATTGATTACGACAGCAATTATTCAGGTCAGTTTTCATACGAGTACAGTATGATAGAAAGCATAGAAAAGGCGATGGCGGCAGGTTATAGCGCATACGTTTATTACAATATGCTTGATGACTTCTTTTCTGTCAGCCATGGTGGCAGCGCGACCGAATTATGGAAGCGCGCGTACGTATTCGGACATTATGCGAAATACGCTACGGGAAAGACACGCATAGCGTCTGTCCTGACCGATAGGAACAACGGACTTCTGGGCGGATCCGCTTATATAAGTGAGTCCGGAGACACGGTGACGATGTTCATCCTTAATAAGTCGACCGACCAGTACAACCTGACGGTCTCCTTGCCATTCAAACCTAAAAAAGTCGAACAAATTGCCACTAATGATGTGGTAAGCAGAAGAATAACCGACGTAAGCAGCGAGTATGTGAATGGTACGCAAAAGGCAAAGCTGTCACTCCTGCCAGGAACATTCTACACTTTCCAGTTTATCCAACAAACTGATTCCGTGGTGGAAACTTCACTTGCGACATCTCCGAAACTTCCTACATATAACAATCCTATATCAGCCAACCATTTTATGGCGGATCCGACGAGTATCGAGTACGACGGCAGGTTGTATGTTTATGGTACTGACGACCAGCAGCAATTCGACTATTCTAACGGACTTCTGGCGAACGATTATTCGAAAATAACACGGCTCACATGCATGTCAACTTCAGATATGGTAAACTGGACCGATCATGGCGTGATTGACGTAAAGGCCATTGCTCCGTGGATTTATACTTCATGGGCTCCTTCGATTGTCAGCCGGGTGGAAGACGATGGACAGACTCATTTCTATCTGTATTTCACTAATAGCGCGGCTGGCATAGGCGTATTGACCGCTACGTCGCCTACGGGACCTTGGACCGACCCGCTGGGCAAGGCTCTAATTGATAAAAACACGGCTGGAATCGGTTCTATCTCTCAGATCATCGACCCTGGAGTAGCCGTCAATGACGATGGGACGGAGGCTTACTTGACGTTTGGCGGCGGAGACGTTGTCGGCACTAACTTGCAACCGGGCAATGCCCGTATAGTCAAGTTGGGAGACAATATGATTAGTCTTGGAAGTGACATAATGACGATATCAGCCCCATGCCAGTTTGAGGCAAACGAACTCAATTACATAGGTGGTAAATGGATCTATTCGTATTGCACGCGATGGACTATTTCAGACGAATGGAGCGACAACTACACTGTTTCTGCGCCTGCGGCCGCTTCAATGGTCTACATGACGGCCGATGATCCTTTGGCTGATGAATGGACGTATAAGGGCGTGATGCTGCCTAACCCAGGCTCACTTGGATACAGCGCAAGTAACAATCACTCTCATCTGCAGAAGTTCAATGGTAATTATTACCTGCTTTATCACACAACGTGGCTCGAACACCAACTCGGTATAAACGGAGGGTATAGGAACATACAAGTCAACAAGCAGGCGGTGCTTGAAAACAGCCAGAAAATCTATGCGCTTACCGTGTCGACGGCATCAATAAAGGGTGTGTCGCAAATCACTTCTAACCGAATCAATCCTTACGAAGAGCAATCGGGCGATATGGCCGCGATAGCGACCGACAACTGGCGGCTTGTCAAAGGGGTCGACTTCTCAAAGGAAGGTGGTCCGGCGCGGTCTATTGCTATGATGGTTAAAGGCAAGGGAACTATCGATGTGGCTCTGTCGTCTACCACGTCCGACCCTGTCGCGTCATTAACCGTTGACGCTGATGAGGAGACGGAAGTTACTGTTCCACTGACAAAGGAAATTTCTTCACTTCAATTCTACTTGTACTTCATCGTAAAAGGGAATGCTGATGCTAAAGTCGTTTCATGGCGTTTCCTTAATGATGCGTCAGTGCCTGCGGATGTTAACAAGGATGGCATTGTTGACACACAGGATGCTTTGAGCGTATATGAATGCATACAGAACTCCGTCCCGTACGAGTCGGGCTCTCCTCAAGATGTAAATAGTGATGGAACGATAGATACTCAAGACGTTCTGTCAATATACGAGTATATACGTAATAAATGATTCAAAGTGCCTTGAATTACGAAGGGTGGGCGTTCAATGCCCACCCTTTCTAATACTAACGCTCGCTTTCGCTTCGATTCTCCGTATAGTGTTAGTTATAAAGATAACGCTTGATGTTTTTCTTTGGAGTCTTCTCGAATTCTTCGGCTCTGACTTCAAAACTCGTCAGCTGCGCAAACTTCGGTAATAGTTCGTTCACTGCGTGTCGTGAACTCTCGAATACATATTGAAGCTGGTTGGGTTGCAGCTTGTTCCTTTCCAATGTCGCGTCGTTCACATAGACGAGTGCAACAAACTTCTGGTCTCTTTGTACAAGCACGCACTCGTCGGCGATGGTGTTGCTCAATATGACATCTTCTATTTCTTCTGGATACACATTCTGACCATTGGCTCCAAGCAACATGTTTTTCTTACGTCCCCGTATGAAAATAAACCCTTCGGAATCAATCGTTACAAGGTCGCCGGTGTGCAACCAGCCATCCTCGTCTATGATTTCAGCGGTGGCTTCCGGATTCTTATAATAGCCTGTCATCACATTCGCTCCTCTCACAACAAGCTCGCCAGCCTTGTTTTCCGGGTCGTCACTAAGTACTTTTACCTCCATCCTGTCCACCACGCGGCCGCACGAACCTACTTTGCTGTATTTGTGATTCACGTAGCTGATTAACGGGGCGCACTCCGTCATGCCATAACCGGTGGTGCATGGGAATTTGATTTTATGTAAGAAATTGTCCACGTCTTTATTTACGGCGGCTCCTCCAAAAATCATTTCTTGGAATCTCCCCCCGAAAAGTACTATAAGCTTGTCCTTCATCTTCCTGTATACAAGGCGGCGGAACAATGGAATGGACGTGAGAGCTTTCATGCGCGGTGTCCTCAGCCGTGGAAACACAATGCCTTGTATGATTTTTTCTACAATCAAAGGTACTGTGATAACCATAAGCGGGCGTACGTCGGCGAACGCTTTTAAAAGTACTTGCGGACTCGGTATGCGTGTCAGCAGGTATACGGGTCGTCCTGTGGTCATCGGGTAAAGGAACTCCATTGAGAATCCGTACATGTGCGCCATTGGAAGTATTGACATGTATTTGTCGTCTTCATTTGGTACGGGAAGCACGTCGTGACAATATAATACATTCGACCAGAACGTACGGTAGGGCAGCATGACACCCTTCGGATTGCCTGTCGATCCCGAGGTATAACTGATTAAGGCAAGGCTTTCAGGATCAACTTCGGCAAAGTGAACATCATCGGGTTGCACTCCATTAGGATAACGCTTCTTGAATTCCTTGTCCGCCTGATCATAAGCCTTTGTCAATGGCGTCTCCTTGCCTTCATGCTCCGCAAACGGTCTGAATGTCGTGATGTCAATAAAACAATCTTTATCACTATTACTTGCACGCTCGTAAACACTGGAGTTTGTGATCAACAACTTCGATTCGGAATGCTTCGTCAGATTCTCTATTTGGTCAATGTGAAAGTCCGCCAAAAGCGGAACACCCACCGCTTGATAGGTGAAAATGCTCAATAGGGATATTGCCCAGTTGGAACTGTTCTTGTCGCATATTGCAATCTTGTCCCCTGGTTTTATCCCATACAATTCATATACCAAATGGAACTTCGCTATAATCTCAAATACTTCTTTATGTGTATAGGCTATGTCTGTTCCGTAATCAACAAAAGCCAATGAGTTCCACTCTCTTTTGAACATCGAATTGATGTGAGCCATCATTGGCTTATCGTTCGGATTAGTCGTCATAATAACTTTTTTGGGTTTGTAACTATCGTTTAAACATGCGTAAACGCAATTGTTTTGTGCAAAATTAAGCGTTTTATTTTACACAGACATTATGTTTTTGTGAAAAAGAGAGATACCTGCCGTTTTTTTCACAATCGAATATGTTTTGCGCACCCGACTTTGCACTGTTCTTGCTTCATTGATGATATCTGTTTGGTTGTGCCAAGTGGCGGAAAGCTCTTCGCTTCATGATCCCAAAGTGTGCTGTTGGATCCCGTTTTAGACGCTTTCTTGATTCTTCGCATTAACTATAATCATTCTGTCTGGATGCACATAAGGTGAAGCGTATGTGCACAAAACGATAAGGTCTTTACGTGTGTAAGTCTGTTTTATAACACAAAAGGTTTCAACTATGTGCAATAATCATGGTTTATGACGATGCTGTGAAATAAAAAATTGCTACCTTTGCCAATGCGATTTTTATAATTATAAAATAGAAACTATGTTTAAAATCATTGTATTAGCGAAACAGGTGCCGGATACACGCAATGTCGGTCCTGAGGCTATGACACTGGAAGGAACTGTCAATCGTGCAGCCCTTCCTGCGGTATTCAATCCAGAGGATTTGAATGCTCTCGAACAGGCAATTCGTTTGAAGGAACAGAATCCTGGGTCTACCATCACCATTTTAACCATGGGGCTCCCAAAGGCGGCGGAAGTACTTCGCGAGGGACTGTATCGTGGCGCGGATAACGGAATCTTGCTTACTGACCGCGCTCTTGGCGGTGCTGACACTCTTGCTACAAGCTATTCGCTTGCACAAGCAATAAAAAAGATTGGTGACTATGACATTATTATTTGTGGACGTCAGGCCATCGACGGCGATACCGCTCAAGTCGGTCCGCAGGTTGCGGAGAAATTGGGGTTGACACAAATCACATATACTGAGGAGATTCTTGAATGCACCAAAGAGAAGATAGTGGCACGACGCCATATTGACGGCGGTGTGGAGACTGTAGAGGCTCCGCTGCCAATTGTCATAACAGTCAATGGAAGCGCAGCTCCTTGCCGTAGCCGTAACGTGAAGAGAGTCATGGCATACAAGAAGGCGGAGTTTACCACATGGGGTGCCGCTGACATCGATGCCGACCCTGCACAGATAGGCAAGGCTGGCAGCCCTACTAATGTGAAAGCCGTGAAAAGTATCGTGTTCAAAGCGAAAGAGACAAAGACTTTGACTTCGAGCGATGAGGATATTAATAATTTAATGAAGGAACTAATCGAAAGCAACACCATAGGATAATATGAACAGCGTTTTTGTATATATAGAATTAGGTGAGAAGAACAAGGTTGCGGAAGTAAGCCTTGAACTTTGTACCAAGGGCCGCAAATTAGCGAGCAGATTGGGCGTAAGCCTTGAGTGTATCTGCGTAGGCAGCAATCTCGATGGTGTTGAGAAAGAACTATTTCCTTACGGAGTGGATCGTGTACATATATTCGACGACCCGCGCCTTTTCCCGTACACGTCTCTTCCGCATACTTCGGCTGTTGTCAACTTGTTTAAGGAAGAGAAGCCGCAAGTATGCCTGCTCGGCGCCACGGTAATCGGGCGTGACCTTGGTCCGCGTGTGTCCAGCTCGCTCCACTCGGGTCTGACAGCCGACTGTACCCAACTCGAAATAGACGACTTCGACATGAAGGTGAAGGAAGGTGACCAGATGGTGACCAAACACTACGAGAACCAACTAATGCAGATTCGTCCTGCATTCGGCGGATCAATTATAGCGACTATCGTGAATCCTGAGCATCGTCCACAGATGGCGACAGTACGCGACGGCGTGATGAAACGCGAAATCCTTGACGCTAACTACAAGGGTGAAGTGGTCAAGCACGATGTGGCCAAGTATGTTCCTGATACAGACTATATCGTCAAAGTTCTGGATCGTCATGTGGAAGCGGCAAAGCACAACCTTAAAGGCGCAAGCATAATTGTCGCAGGCGGATACGGAGTCGGCGGCAAGGAAGGTTTTGACTTGTTGTTTAAATTCGCAAAAGAGATTCATGCGGAAGTCGGAGCGAGCCGTGCGGCCGTCGATGCGGGATGGATCGAGCACGACCGTCAAATAGGTCAGACAGGTGTCACTGTACGCCCTAAGGTTTATATCGCATGTGGAATAAGCGGAGCGATACAGCACATTGCAGGCATGAAGGAGTCGGGTATCATTATATCAATCAACAACGATCCTAACGCCCCGATCAACCAAATTGCCGACTACAATATAAATGGTGACATTGAGGATGTGTTGCCAAAACTCATAAAGTATTACAAATCAAATAACAAGTAAGGAGAAATGGCTAATTCATATACAGATATTCCGGAGATTAAGTTCCACATGGAACATCCGATGATGCAACGCATCGTTGAACTCAAGGAGCGTGGCTTCGAGGATAAAGGGAAATATGATTATGCGCCCGATGATTTCGATGATGCCATGGATAACTATGACAAGGTCTTAGAGGTCGTAGGCGATATAAACGCAAACGTAATTGCACAGAATGCGGAAGACGTAGACTCTGAAGGACCGCATTGTGAGAACGGCAGGGTGCGCTATGCTTCAAAAACATACGAGAACCTTGACGCTACGCGCAAGGCCGGATTGAACGGCATGACAATGCCGCGCCGTTACGAGGGGTTGAACCTTCCTGTAACTGTCTATACGGCGGCTAACGAGATAGTAAGCGCTGGTGACGCCGGCTTCGAGAACATTTGGTCGCTTCAGGACTGTATTGAGACTCTTTATTGCTTTGGCAACGAAGAACAGCGCAAGAAATACATTCCACGTGTATGCGCGGGTGAGACAATGTCGATGGACCTTACTGAGCCTGACGCCGGTTCCGACCTTCAGTCGGTGATGCTCAAGGCCACTTATAGTGAGGAAGAAGGATGTTGGTTGCTTAATGGCGTTAAGCGTTTTATTACCAACGGAGACTCTGACATACATCTCGTGCTGGCGCGTAGTGAGGCTGGCACACGCGATGGACGCGGATTGTCAATGTTCATATATGACAAGAAGAGTGGTGGCGTGAATGTACGCCGTATAGAAAACAAACTTGGTATTCACGGAAGTCCTACTTGCGAGCTTGTTTTCAAGAACGCAAAAGCCGAACTTTGCGGCGACCGCAAACTCGGACTCATCAAGTATGTTATGTCGCTGATGAACGGAGCGCGATTGGGCATTGCCGCACAATCAGTGGGAATCGAGCAGGCCGCTTATGAAGAGGCTCTTGCATACGCGAAGGACCGCAGGCAGTTTGGCAAGGAAATTATCAACTTCCCTGCTGTGTACGACATGATTGCCACAATAAAGGCAAAACTCGACGCTGGACGCAGTCTCCTGTATCAGACCGCCCGCTACGTGGACATATATAAGGCTCTTGAGGATATTGCACGCGACCGCCAGCTGACACCGGAAGAACGCAAGGAGATGAAGACGTTCAGCCGTTTGGCCGATGCTTTCACGCCTCTCGCAAAAGGTATGAACAGCGAATTTGCAAACCAAAGTACCTACGACGCCATTCAAGTGCATGGGGGTAGTGGATATATGCAAGAGTATAAGTGCCAGCGCATTTACCGCGACGCGCGTATCACAAGTATCTATGAGGGTACTACGCAGCTCCAGACGGTTGCTGCTATTCGCTATGTGACAAATGGAACATATACTAACGTGATCAACGATATGATTGCGGAAGTTAAGGATAATGCGGAATACGCTCCTTACATAACGCGTATCGAAGCGATGGCCAAGAATTTGAACGATTGTATTGAGTATGTGAGGGCTCAGGAGAACCAGGACGTGCTTGACTTCTGCGCACGCAAGCTTTACGAAATTACGGCTTACACCATTATGTCAATCCTGTTGCTTCAAGATACTATCCGCAACGCTGACCTTTTCAAAAAGAGTCTGCCGATATTTGTAAATCATGCTGAGGCTGAAATCGCACGCCACTATAGCTACATTCACAATATGAATGCGGAAGTCCTTATGAACTATCACAATTAATTAAAATATTAAATAAGATGAGGGGTGCGCCATAATTTGAATTTATGGCGCACCCTCTCTCTGTTTGTTTGTTGCCTAATTCCTAAGGGTGAATAGTCTTTGTATATCACCCTCTACAGGGCAGTTCTTGAACGCGTCCTTTTCGATTACCGACACGGTATTGCCAATTTCCACGTTACCAA
>CAZHZH010000077.1:0-12586 GCA_964537205.1 uncultured Bacteroidaceae bacterium | reverse complement strand
AGGATGTCGTATTGTGTGCCAATAAATGAATAAGGGGCGGAAGTGATTCCGTCCCTTATCCGGCTCTAATAGAATTAAACTTTATAGTATGGCATGAATGGATAAATTCACATCATTCAAAAAGTGCGGTTGAAAGATAGCGCTCGCCTGTGTCGGGCAGTAGTGCTACGATGGTCTTTCCGGCGTTCTCAGGTTTCTTTGCCAGTTCGAGAGCCGCGTGGAATGCCGCTCCTGAGGATATTCCGACAAGTGCTCCCTCCTTGTGCGCAAGCAGTCTTGCTGCCGCAAAGGCGTCGTCATTTGTCACACGTATTATCCCGTCGACTATATCCGCATTGTAGTTCTTAGGAACGAAACCTGCTCCGATGCCTTGAATCTTGTGCGGTCCCGACTGTCCTCCGGAGAGTACTGGTGACGAGTCGGGTTCAACGGCGTACACCTTCGCTGACGGCTTGTGTCCCTTCAGGTTTTTTGCTACTCCGCTTACCGTGCCTCCTGTCCCCACTCCGGCTACGAATATGTCTACGTCGCCGTCGGTGTCATTCCATATTTCCTCACCTGTGGTAGCAGCGTGAGTGGCTGGATTGGCGGGATTGTCGAATTGCTGCAGGATGAGCGAACCTTCAATCGAGGCGTTCAACTCGTTCGCCTTCGCTATGGCTCCCTTCATTCCAGTGGCTCCCGGGGTAAGCACAAGTTCGGCTCCGTATGCCTTGAGAAGCTTCTGGCGTTCCACACTCATGGTCTCAGGCATTGTAAGAATGAGATGGTAGCCTTTGATCGCGCTTACCCATGCGAGTCCGATGCCTGTGTTGCCGCTCGTCGGCTCTATAAGTGTGGCTCCAGGTTTCAGCCTGCCGTTTTTCTCTGCGTCTTCTATCATTGCGAGAGCCACGCGGTCCTTTACGCTGCCTCCCGGGTTGAACAGTTCGAGTTTGACTATCAGCCTTGACTTCAGGTTGTTCTCTCGCTCTATCTTTGTAACCTCAACCATCGGAGTGTGTCCGATTAGGTCGGTCAGGGTTTTCTTTACGTTTCCCATAATAATGTGGGTTTATAAATGATACTTTATATGTATGTGTTTGTGTTGTCTCAGATTTGCGCGAAAGCCTGATCGAGGTCGGCTATGATGTCGTCGATGTGTTCAACGCCGATTGACAGGCGCACGGTCGTAGGGGTGATGTGCTGTGCGGCGAGTTCCTCAGGACTCATCTGCGAGTGTGTGGTTGTGGCAGGGTGGATTACAAGACTCTTGACATCAGCCACGTTGGCGAGCAGGGAGAATATCTTGAGCGAGTCGATGAACTTCCATGCGTCGGCCTGTGTACCCTTGATCTCGAAAGTGAAGATAGAGCCTCCTCCGTTAGGGAAGTACTTCTTGTAGAGCTCGTGATCTTTGTGAGTAGGCAGTGCCGGATGGCTCACGCTCTTGACTTTTGGATGCTTTGACAGATAGTCGACAACTTTCAAAGCGTTCTGTACGTGACGTTCAATGCGGAGTGGAAGTGACTCGACTCCCTGGAGCAGAATCCATGCGTTGAATGGTGAAATTGTGGCCCCTGTGTCCCTCAGTATGACGGCGCGTATTCGGGTTACGAAAGCGGCTGGGCCTGCAACGTCTGCAAACACAGCTCCGTGGTATGACGGGTCTGGCTTGGCGAGCGACGGGTATTTGTCGGGATCTGCCTTGTAGTCGAACTTTCCTCCTTCAACTATCACACCTCCAAGGCTGCTGCCGTGTCCGCCGATGAACTTTGTGGCTGAGTGTACCACGATGTCCGCTCCGTGTTCGATAGGTCGTATGAGTATTGGTGCGAAGGTGTTGTCGACGATGAACAGGATGTGGTGTTTGTGCGCCACTTCGGCTATTGCGTCAAGGTTGGTCACGTCGGAGTTTGGATTGCCGAACGTCTCCGCATAGATGGCTTTGGTGTTGGGGCGTATGGCGGCCTCAAGTGCCTTCAGGTCGTTTACGTCAAGGATTGTGTAGCTCACTCCCTGTGTTGAGAGCGTGTGGGTTATGAGGTTGAATGAGCCTCCGTAGAGGTTGTCTGCGGCGATGATGTGGTCTCCGTTGCGTGCTATGTTCTGTAGTGCGTAAGTCACGGCTGCTGCTCCCGATGCTACTGCCAGTCCGGCAGTTCCGCCTTCGAGTGCCGCTATGCGTGTTTCAAACACCGCCTGTGTGGAGTTGGTCAGTCGTCCGTAGATGTTGCCCGCGTCGCGAAGTCCGAAGCGGTCTGCCGCGTGTTGTGAGTTGCGGAAAACGTAGGATGTAGTCTGATAGATAGGCACCGCGCGTGCGTCGGTTGCCGGGTCGGGTTGTTCCTGTCCAACATGGAGAGCCAGTGTCTCCGCATGTAGTTTGCTGTAGTCTGCCATAGTCTTGTTCCTTTCTTTTTAGAGTTGTTCTTGTTGTTAATTTGTGAATCCAAGCAATAATTGTTTGTTTTCGGGTGCAAAGTTACGACTTTTTGGTTTTATGTTCCAAATAATTTTGAAAGTTGAGAAAATAACGCTACCTTTGCGATTAGATTAAACGACTTGTTCTGAACTGGAGTTCGGAAACGGGTTGCAAAAGAATAATTTTCTATGACTGGAATCGACGAGACTGACTTGCAGATAATGCGTGTGTTGCAAGAAAATTCAAGACTGACGGTGAAGGAGCTCGCCGCAAAGGTACACCTGTCGTCCACGCCTGTTTATGAGCGGATGAAGCGGCTGGAACGCGAGGGCTACATCCGAAAGTACATCGCGGTGCTCGATGTTGACAAACTCAACCAGGGGTTCATAGTATATTGCAACGTGAAGCTGAAGAAGATTAACCGCGAGATTGTCAACGACTTCATCAATGCCGTCAGGGCGATACCCGAAGTCACCGAGTGCTACAACATATCAGGGAGCTTCGACTACCTGTTGAAGATTCACGCCAAGGACATGAAGAGCTACCAGAATTTCGTTTTCAACACCCTTGGTACCATCGACTGCCTTGCCTCGTGGGAGAGCACGTTCGTCATGTCGGAGGTGAAAAACGAGCACGGCATCAAGATCTGAATGCCGGTTACACCTTATTATATATATAACGAGGAACGGGGATGGAATTGAAAATTAAAAAGTCGGATTGGGGACGATACCGACAATTAGCGTGTTGATCCCTAAACTGTTAATGACGAAAGAGACAAATGGAACATACCAACAAGACAGAGACATTGCATTTCAAGGCAGATGCGTTCAACACGGACTTCAAACGTGAACTGTCGTACGAGACGCTTGGGCGCAACCTGCTCAACAGTGCGGAGAAACACGCGTCGGAACGTGGATTCGGTTTCGCCGACCTGCTCCGCGCCAACCACTCATGGGTGCTGTCGAGGCTCACCATAGAGATGCAGCAAATGCCCCCGATTTACACCGACTACAATGTCACCACGTGGATCGAGAGCATATACCGCCTGTTCACCAACCGCAACTTCCACATTACCGACAACGACGGTAATACACTGGGTTATGCGCGTTCCGTATGGGCCATGATCGACAACACCACGCGGCAGCCGCTCGAACTCTCGAAGGTGTATGGCGGACAATTCCAGCAGTGGCTCGCACCCGAGATTGAGTGCGGCATGCAGGGACACAGCCGTCTGCGACCCTTGCCAGAGTCGGAACCCGTGGACGGCATGATGGCAAAGTACAGCGACCTGGATTGCAACGGGCACTTCAACAGCGTGAAATACATCAGCCATCTGCTCGACCTCTTCTCACGCGACTTCCACCTCGCCCACCAGATACAGCGTGTGGAACTGGCGTACGTGGCCGAGGCATACTATGGCGACGAACTCTCCTTCTTCCTGCAAGAGACTACGCCGCTACACTATCAGGCAGAAATTCAAAAGAACTATAGTCCGGCGCAAAAGGGCGAGACCATAGCGCGCGCCGTCGTGGTATTTGACTAATGAAGTGGGATGCAGGATGTATGTGAATAATAATTTCAAGTTTATTTGGTGGATTTGCTTATTGTATCACAAAACTTTTGTATCTTTGCAGCGGAAACGCATATGCGGTAGTAGCTCAGTTGGCAGAGCGTTGGCTTCCCAAGCCGAAGGTCGCGGGTTCGAGCCCCGTCTACCGCTCGAAGGTTTTATATGTTTGTGGGGGCTGGTTGAAGGGCAGGGTGTATACCCGCCTGTGTGTGCCAACCCCCATGTTAGTACCCTCCTATGAGGGAATGGCGGTTCCCTACACGTAATGGATTGTAGAATTATTTTAGTATTTCAAGAATGTTAGTCACTACTTTGGTCATTGTCGCGATAGTGCTTGTAGGCTGCATAATGATGAGTTCGGTTTCCGTAACACACATCAACCGTGCGGCCGTCGCGATGTTTTGCGGTGTAAGCGCATGGGTGGTATACATGTTGCACGGGGCAGACTTCCTCAATCTGATGGGTTATCCGGCTTACCAACTCATCGGACAATCGAGTGATTTCATTGCCAACACCGTAATAATGAAATACATCAACGAGGCGTGCCAGGTGATATTGTTCTTGATAGCCACAAATACCATGGTGGGCATCTTGAACAACAACGGGGTGTTCGACTCGCTGACCGTGTGGCTTCGGACGCACAGCAGCAGACGTCTGCTTTGGATGTTGTCGGCCTTGACGTTTGTCATATCCGCCAATGTGGACAACATGACGACAGTCGTCCTCATGATCACGATACTCGACCAGATAGTGGCCTCGCACCGCCAGAAGATAGTCTATTCGTGCGTAATATTGATCAGTGCCGTCCTCGGAGGTTCGTTCACAGTCATTGGCGACATGACATCGCTCATGTTTTGGGTGCACGGTGTGGTGACTCCTTCCGCCTTCGCAGGCGGACTCATTCTGCCCGTGCTGTCGAGTCTTTGCGTGTTCAACCTGCTGATATCACGGTTGCTGGTGGGCAAGGTCGAGGTGACATCGGTGCTGAACAGGTACGACGGCGATGACTCCCTGTTGCGTCCGTGGCAGAAGTTCATACTGCTGTTTGTCGGCATAGCCGCCCTGTGGTTCATTCCTACGTTCCACAGTGTGACCAAACTACCTCCGTTCTTGGGAGCCCTATGTGTGCTCGCCCTGATCTGGCTGATTGAAAGCATGTTTACTTTCAAGCAGAACGGCAACCGCCTCTTCGTGCAACACAAGTACATCCGCAATACGGAATTCATAGGCATGCGGCTCATATTGTATTTTCTCGGAGTGTCGCTCGCTGTCGGAGCACTGGTTGAGTGCGGTGCCTTGCGTTACGCGAGTGAGTTTTTGAGTACGCACATACATAATGTATATGTCTATGGAGGCGTGCTGGGAGTAATCTCCAGCGTGGTCGACAACATACCGTTGGTGATGATCGGTCTCAACCTGTTTGAGCAGGACGCCGCCGAGACTGGTTCGATGTTCGTACAGAACGGCATTTATTGGCAGCTGCTCGCATTCTGTTCCGCAATGGGCGGATCGCTGTTGTTTCTCGGAACCCTTGCGGGCCACGCTGTGGCGGAGGTGTCGAGAATCAAGTTGAGATGGTATTTCTGGCATGTCTCGTGGCGTGTCCTGATTGCCTGGATGGCCGGGTTGTTGGTGTTCTATCTGACACATTCTCTATGATTATAATATTAATAAGGTGTAAGCGCGGGGATTGAGTATCATTCTACTATAATCGAATAACAAAATGGATAAAGATCGTTGGGGAGTCATATATAGTTCGCACGCGGGTTTGGCCTATTCCCACAAGCGCTGGGTGGCGATGCAGAAGTATATGGAAAAACGCGGCGTGCAATACGATTTTGTACAGTCGGAAGGTGCCGGCTCTGTGGAACGTCTGGCGAAGATGCTTGGCGACAACGCCTATCACACCATCGTGGTAGTGGGCAATGACGAGTCGCTGAACGAGGCCCTCAATGGTATATTCAAGAGCGAGCGGTTGCCCGAAGACTTCGCCTTCGGACTGATTCCCAATGGTATTGGTAATGACTTCGCAAGGTTCTGGGGAGCTACGGTGGATGATTACAAGAAGGCGATCGACAATATCATCACCCGCAGGACACGGCTTATAGACGTGGGCTATGTGGTGTATGCAGACGAGAACGATGTCACCCACAAGCGTTATTTCATTAATTGTGTCAACGTCGGGCTTGGAGCGAAACTGATTGACATCACGAGCAAGGCCAACCGGCTGATAGGCTCAAGGCGGCTGTCAGTCATTCCCGCGGCTATTGCGAACGTGTTTGAGCGCAAGTCGTTTAACGTATGGTTCAAGGCCGACACCGAAGAGATAAAGGGCGATGTCATGTCGATATGTGTAGGCAACTGCATCGGCTATGGGCAGACTCCGAACAGTGTGCCGTACAACGGAATGCTCGACGTGTCTGTGGTCACCTTCCCAAAGTGGTGGCAGCTGTTGGAGGGCTTTTACCTTTTGGGCAAGGGCAAGTTCCTGAACTATAAGAATGTGCATCCGTACAGGGTTCAGAAGATGGAACTGTATGACGTGGGGAAGGCGAGGATTTCTCTCGACGGCTGCCTGCTCGATTCCAAACGCCTGACACCAATGCGCATAGAGTTGGTGCAGGAGTGTCTTCGTTATATTATATGACATTATAGGTTTCGCCTGTCTGAATAAAATCAGTTTGACTTGTACTAAACGGGCGTGTACAAACTAAACGGGCTGGTACACGACCAGCCCTAACACAATAATTAAATAATTATGAAACTTGTCAATTGGTACACGACCAATCCATGCATTATTTCTTTTTAGCTTTCGTTTTCGCTGCCTTAGCGGTTTCTTTCTTGCCGTCGGCTGTCTTCGCTACTGACGGATGATACTTTTCGAGTTCCGCTTGGAGTTTCTCTATCTTATGATCCTTCGCCTCGATTTCCTCGCCTTGGTTCTTTATCGTGGTGAGCAACGAGTTGAGTTCCTCGTTGTCCATATCCATTGGGTAGAGGGCGTTGACGCGGTTGATGAAGTCGCCGAGGATGTTCATGTAGTTGGTGAACGCATCGTACGGACTGTCGTATATTCCGCGGTTCATGCTGACACTGTTGTGCTTGGTTGTCATGAAGCGGAAGTTGTTCGATGCTTGCAGATAGTCCCAGTCTTGCTTGATACGGCGGTCGTTGCATATACGCACACGGTCGGCCACGCTGTAGAGTTTGTTGAACGCCTCGCGTTGCATGACGTTGCCAAGCCAGCAGCTTGTGTCGCGTTCCTCGTCAACCCAGCTGATAGGGTATGGTACGTCGAGACTTCCGACGGACTTTCCCTTGCTGCACAGCTCTGTAGGTGTTGAGAACGTGATGCCGCGCGCTTTCGCGCAAGCCGGCAGTGCTTTGAGGAATTCGAGGATGTTGCTGCTCAGAGGCTGGTAGATGCCAAGCGCGCAGAGTTCCATGAATATGTTGATGATGTTCTCCTCTTCAGGGAGGGCCGCTATCCAGTCCATGTATTTGTCGGCGAACAGCGGGAATTCGCTCCAGTCGGAGTTGTTGAACCTCAAGCTGATGTCGTCGCTGAACTTGTAGTCGCGGAGCAGCAGTTTCAAGTTGGGGTTGAGTGCGCAATTGTAAATGTAGTGTGGCGACTTCCATCCGAGTATGTGCTTTGCGCCTTCGGTAAGCATGCCCTTGAAGCCCATTGCGGCCACTTGCGCGCCGATGTCGTTAGAGTAGATGAGCGAGCTGTTGCGGAACACCTTTGGTGTCTGACCGAAAAGCTCCTTTATTTTCGCCTTCATGCGAAGGCATTCCTCACGGAAGCACTCCTCATTGGCGAGTGACGACAGTCCGTGGCTGTAAGGCTCGCAGAGGAATTCCACGCATCCGGTCTCGTTGAGTTCGTTGAGCAGGTCCATGACTTTTGGCGCGTGCATTTCCAGTTGTTCCAACCCTACGCCTGAGAGTGACAGTGCGACCTTGAAGTACTTGTCGTTGTTTTTTGCCATCTCGATAAGGGCCTGGAGGGCAGGCACGTAAGAACGCTCGGCTATGTCGCTTATGCTGCGCTCGTTCTCATAGTCGTCATAGTAATAGTGGTCACGGCCAATATCAAAGAAACGATAACGCTTCAGATGTATAATCTGGTGAATCTCAAAGTATAAACAAATTGTCTTTGCCATTTCTCTATGTATTTTTTAATTTATTCCTAAACACTGATTGTATAACTTGCGGATGCGCTGACCCACTTTCTCCCATGTTATTCCGCTTACTTCTTTAATGCCTTCTTGCTGGAGGTAGTCGAACAGCGACTGGTTGGTGCAAATGGAGTAGATAGCGTCGGCCATCGCATAGACATCCCAATAGTCCACCTTTATGACTTTCGACAGTATCTCACCGCATCCCGACTGCTTGGATATGATCGACGGGGTGCCGCATTGCATGGCTTCAAGTGGTGCGATGCCGAACGGCTCGCTGACAGAAGGCATGACGAACACGTCGGAGTTCTTGTAGCACTCGTACACTTCCCTGCCGCGTTGGAATCCTGGGAAATGGAAGCGGTCGGCAATGTCGCGTTGCGCTACCAGCTCAATCATTTGTTCGAGCATGTCGCCAGAGCCTGCCATTACGAAACGTATGTTGTGTGTACGTTGAAGTACGAGGGCGGCAGCCTCAACGAAGTACTCAGGACCCTTCTGCATTGTGATTCTGCCAAGGAAGGTGACGATTTTCTCCTTTGAGTGGTCTGGGCGGGGGATGGAGAGCAGGTCTTGCGACAGCGGGTATACCGCGTTGTGTATCGCAAAGCACTTGCGCGGGTCTTGGTGGTACTCGTTGATCACCGTCTGACGGGTCAGCTCGCTGACGCACATTATACAGTCGGCGTGGTCCATGCCGTCCTTTTCAATGGAATACACAGTAGGGTTCACCTTGCCGCGACTGCGGTCGAAGTCGGTAGCGTGTACGTGTATGCACAGCGGCTTGCCGCTGACCATCTTCGCGTGCACTCCGGCAGGGTAGGTAAGCCAGTCGTGGGCGTGTATGATGTCGAACTGCTCGGAACGCGCTACGACACCGGCTATTATTGAGAAGTTGTTGATTTCCTCATGCAGGTTTTGTGGGTATCCGCCTGCGAATTCCATACATCCCATGTCGTTTGTGTGCATGTATGAGAAGTCTGCGTAGATATGATTCCTGAAGTTGTAGTACTCCTCGGGTGTCATGTAGCTTGGCAGATGATCTTTGACGTAATTGTAGTCATGGTCCCTGTAGACGATAGGCACCTGGTTCATTCCTATTATTTTAAGGAACTTCTCTTCGTCGCCCGACGGTTTCGGCAGGCAGAAGATAGTCTCCATGTCGGGTTGCAGGCTTAGTCCTTTTGTTATTCCATAGGAGGCGACAGCCAGTCCGCCGTATATTTTAGGGGGGAATTCCCATCCAAACATTAATACTCTCATGTTGCCCTCCTTTTTAATAATTATAGAATTTAGACAGTAGTTTGTTCACTCGCAGGATGGCGGCGACGTTCATGGCGAACGACAACGCGCCCCGTCCATGGAACGGCGGGTTGCCGTCGAACAGTTCCGGCAGGGTTCCTATTCCGTGGTAGAACATCTCCTCTTCAAGTCCGATGAGGCATCGGTCGATGTACGACAGTCCGCTGCGTTTATATATCTTCAGGCATGTTTCCAGGTAGAATCCCAGCATGAACGGCCAAACGGTGCCTTGATGATAGGCCGCGTCGCGTGCGGCCTGCCCTCCGGCGTATATCGGATTGTACGCCCCGCTCTTAGGTGACAGCGAGCGCATGCCCTTTGGCGTGCGCAGCTCTTTTGTGCAAATGTCGTATACGCTCTTCCGCTCGGCGAGAGTGAGGGGCGTATTCTCAAGTGATGTCGCTATAAGCATGTTTGGACGCACTTCCCAAGACATGTTCATGCCGTCGACATAATCCATTAGGTAGCCGTAGTCGTTTATGAACGTCTCCCTGAATGATTTGCCGCAAAGTTCGGCGATGGTAGCCAGCTCCTTTGCTTCGGACTCCTTTCCCTCGTGGTCCAGGATTTGCGAGGCGAACACCAGGGCGTTGTACCACAGTGCGCATATCTCGACAACGTATCCGGTTCTCGGCACCACAGGTCTGCCGTCGATAGTGGAGTTCATCCATGTGACTGCCTTGTCCTTCCCGTTGGTGTATACGAGGCCGTTGTCGTGGAGGAACAGGTTAGGGTGCTTGCCTTGCTTAATGTAGTTCACGATTTTTTCCACCGTTTTTCCATAGCGTTTGACAGCATCGTCGAAATCCACTATTCGCGCGTATTGCTGTATGCACCACACGGCCCACAGCAACACGTCAGGCTCGTCCATTTCGTAGAGTTTCACTGATATCGGCTTGCCTTGTATGAAGTCGTTTATGGCCTTTTCGGCTGTTGCCATCGCGCTTGTGAAGTTGTCCGCCTCTTCGATGGCGAGTGTCAGTCCTGGCAGGGAGATGAACGTGTCGCGCGCCCGGGTCTTAAACCAAGGGTAGCCGGCTACGATGTAGTGTTCACCGTCCTTCTTGTTGTGGAACTGGTGTGCGGCGTTGACCAGGCAGTGGAGGAAGCTGTCGCGCGAAGTGTGCACTTCGACTTCCTCGTCGAATGTGCGCTTCAGCGTTCTTGTGCTCATCTCCTCAAGTCCGGCGGCGAAGATCACGCTTTCACCTTTCTTTATGTTGAACTCAAAATAGCCTGGAACGTAGAGGTCTTCTATGTATTCATATCCCAGCTCCTGGTCTTTCGGATACTCTATCCCCTTGTACCAGTTCGGGTCGAACACAAACTCCGCCTTTTTGTTCGTCTGCATGTACAGGTCGGGATAGCCCTTGTAAAGGCTGGTCTTTATTCCGTTCTCTATCTCGTCGTAGTTCTTGTTTATGTTCTGGTTTTCATGCGTCAGTTCGTCTGATGCCCTGAAAGCCAGGAACGGGCGCAGCCTGAGTGTCGTCACCGAGTGTGCGTCGAGCAGGGTGTAGCGTATTAGGATGCGGTTGTGGAAATGCTGGAACACGCGCTCTTTTTTCAGGATGACTCCTCCGACACGGTATATGGTGGTCGGCACCTTGTCCCAACTCCACTCACGTATGTATTTATGTCCGTTTGGGCTGAATACATCGCCGGCGTATTTATGGATGCCCAAATTGAATTCCGCCCCATGCTGTATGACGGTCTCGTCAAGCGATGACAGCAAGACGTGCGTCTTATCGTCAAGCTCGGGAACCGGAACGACAAGCAGTCCGTGATACTTGCGCGTGTTGCAGTCGACTATTGTCGACGATGAATACGCACCGGAACGGTTCGTGCGCAAAATCTCTTTCGGAAGCGACTCTTGCAGGTTGGTCAGCTGGGTCTTTTCGAATTGTAGATAACTCATCTTTTAGGTATTGTGAATTGAATGTTATTGTTAAAAGTTTCTTCGGGGCGGCAACATGCCGCTCTTGACTACAAATATACGTACTTTTTTTATGCGTGCAAAGTTTTTGCATACAAATTTGATATATAAGCTGCCTTGTACAGCCGATTTATGCGGAAAAATATAAATTCGTTTGTACAATTGCGCTATTTAGTTTAACTTTGCAGCGTAAATGAGTTATATGTGGAAAAACAATGAAAGCTGACTATCAACCAGAAGAACTTATTGCGATGCTGAAGCCCCTGGTTTCATGGATGACTCCCGCCAGGCAGAAAACGCTGCCAGGCCATTGCAGAATATTGAAAGTAAAAAACAATGAGAGTATATATGTGACGGGCGAGATGGCACAGTATTTATATTGTCTTCTGAAAGGAGCTGCTAAGATATGCATGGGAGAAGGTGAGGAAGAAGGGCAGATCATCAGAATGGTAAGACAAGGAGACTTGTTCGGCTACCGCACATCCTTTTCGGGAGAGAATTTCAATACTTCGTGCGTGGCTGTGGGCGACGCTGTAGTATGTTTGATTCCCATGAAGTATATACTTGGCAATGAGGATGACCGACTTGCCATCGCAAAGTTCTTCCTTAAGCAAATGTCGTCTGACTTGATGGTGTCGGAGGCGAGGTTCGTACGCCTGTCGCACAAACATTTACGTGGCAAATTGGCTGACACGCTGCTTTTCCTCGCAGATTATTATGGAGTGGACGCAAACGATAATGCGATAAAGGTGAATCTATCGAGGGAAGACCTCGCGAATATCGCTTACATGACTACTGCGAACGCCATTCGTACACTTTCAGCCTTCGCTTCCGAAGGTTTGGTAACAGTATGCAGGCGCAAGATAGGACTTGTGGATGTCGACAGGCTGTCCCAAGTGAGCATACACGAGTAGAGTATGCCGGTTGTCAACGATACAAACATCGCATTTTGAAAAAAAATCATGAAATGTTTTGTCAGTTTTTAGAAAAGTGCTACCTTTGCACTCGCAATTCAGCGGAAGAGCATTTTTGCCCCGGCAATGCCCACGTGGCGGAATGGTAGACGCGCTCGTTTCAGGTGCGAGTGTTGAGAGACGTGCAAGTTCGATTCTTGTCGTGGGCACAAGAACAAAGATATTGCGGAAATAGCTCAGTTGGTAGAGCACAACCTTGCCAAGGTTGGGGTCGCG
>CAZHZH010000076.1:0-12617 GCA_964537205.1 uncultured Bacteroidaceae bacterium | reverse complement strand
TAATTTTTTGTAATTGCACACTTTGCTCGCCATACTGAACGACATGTCGATATTCAATGATCCGCTCGATAAATGGTAATGCAATTTAACATTTGCTGGTGCGATTAACCACTTATTTTTATGCCACATTATTATGTTATATTTCTACCGATTTATCCAAATCAACAGATGCATTACGTAGATCAAGATATTGTATTAATTCTCTACTGAATATTGGCATATTAATACGCTTGTTAGGAGTAATATCTCTTATAAAGGTCATGTCACTATCTTTTAGATTGGAAGATAAGCGAAGTACACCACTATGGTCTATCATGATCATGTTGGCATCGAATAGCTTGTGATGATTTTGGCAGAGCCATAGACCGTTATTTCCATTCGTAGCGGCCTTGAATTTTTCTGATTCTTGCAGATTTGACCTTTTGATATCAGCAACATTCCATATATGAGCACCTTGAACAAGTTCTTGAATAGGGCATCCGCATAATGCACATTGCTTGTTGCCGATTCTTTTTAAAAGATTATATATGTATGCTGATGACCGCAGGTCTTCCGTTTTAGTCTCATTTTGATGATGTACATCAAAATATAGGGGAGTTTCGTGGAATTTGATGTTAAGTTTTGTAAGAGTGTTTAATGATGATTTGGGAAGTCTTTGCAAATCACGCTCGCAAACGTTAAACAAATCTATGTCCTTATGTGCAATCTTAGATGTGGCAAAAGTCAGCAGTGTTGATTCATATTTGCTTGCTCCATAAACCTTTGCGTAAATTTGTACTCCTGATGTTGTTTTGGTAACAAATGATGAGTTATTGTTTTTATTAGATTGGCGAAGCAATGTTTTTGCGTAAATCAAATCGTCAACATTATGAAATGGAGCAATAACTTTGTTTGTATATTGTGATACGTTTATAAATTGTACGCCAGCAGTTGCCATTAGACGATACATGAAAAGGTGGTAATCTGTAAATGCATTACCAGTATGTTGTAGGAAATAGTAACATAGTTGCTTGTTTGAGTGTCCGTCTTGCCAGAAGATGTTTAAGGCTGTTGGTACGCTCTGAATAGTTGAATTGCGTCCTTCAAACTTCCTTTCCGATAATGTCACGTAAGAACGGCAATTTTCGTAATCTACAATGACTAATCTACCTCTATTATATGATGTATTGTCCTCTTTGACAATATAGGCGGTTTGATGAGTCGTCAGTTTACAGATGTCATTCAAAACATTCATTGTTAACGCGTCTCTAATAGTGCCTTTGCTTTTTTGACTATTGGGCCTGTATGTTATGATGGCTTTCATGTCAGTAATTCTTTATCAATACCTCATTTCTGTTATTGTATCGCCCTTGGTTCTGTGGTACTTTTATGATATTATAGTTATTAGTTGTCTGCCATAAGGCTACATCCGTGTTCACGTCATCTCCATTTTGGATAATAAAGGACAACATAAACTTAACGCCTTGGTGGTTGATCTCATTTATAAACGACAAGAGATTTTGTTCTTTTTCTTTTGTCCATCCAAGGAACCCTCTCTTTCCGTCATTATAAACTCCCAATGTATTAGTGTAGGGAGGATCGAAATAGAAGAAATTTTCATGCTTGATATATTTCTTCAAATCATTGTAACTTCCAATCTCAAAATCTACTTGCTTTTCTTTTATTACACGTGAAAAAGAAATGAACTTTTCAAGTAACTTGTCATTGAAATATCTTGAGCCAGACGGATTGTTGAACTCGTGATTGCTGTTGAATCTAATTTGCTGCTGGAAGCCATAAAGAATTGTAGTATATAACATAACAGGGTCTCTCTTCTCCAACGGCTGTGAATTGTAGTCTCCCCTTATTTTGTTAAATGCTTCAGGGTTGTTAGGAGATAGTTCGTACTTCGCTATCAATTTGTCAATTTTCTTAAGATATTCCAACGTGTCAATATCACGAAAAGACCGTAGCAATCCTTCCACAAAATAATTAACATCATTGTAGACTACATTTCCTGCGACATTCACACCAACATTAAACCCTCCACCAAAAGCATCGACAAATTTGTCAATTTTGGTTTGTGGTAGGTTGTCCTTTATGAAACCGACCATTTTTGATTTACTACCAGTATAGTTGAGTGGTGATTCATAAAACACTCTATAAGCGGGCTTCTTTTCAACAAAGAATAGATACTCGACATGTCCGTTGCTTCCTTTGCACTTTTTGTTATTATATTTTTTATAGTCAATAATTTTACAGCTATATGAATCTTCTATGCCATAACGTTTTAAGGATGCCTCAATATAGTCTTTGGACATGAAGCCGTCATTATTGTAACTCATAATAATGTACTTGGCTTTTGTATTAGCCAAAACATAATCCAATAGTATATGGCATTTATACTTCTTTGACCAGTCAGAACGAAGTGGGGTTACAGGTCTTGAACCTGTAACCTTGCTTATTTTAGGATTGTCGTCCAAAATGAGTGTCTCGAGTAAGTGATATTGAGTTCCATATTGGTTCTGAGTATATGGTGGGTCAAGATACAAAATGTCGCAGTCCACATCCGTTATGATGTCCTCTATACGGTCATTGTGAATATTGACTCTAATAGGATTGTGGTTGTTGAATAAGTCGTCGTAAACCAAAGGCTCCATTGTTATCTTGTTGTGGGCTCTTGGATCCCACTTTTTTAGATACGCACCATAGACACCTGCAATGTTGGCGACTTTGGAAACGGCATCTAAAAGACAGCCCAAAAGGTATATATATTGTTCATTAGTAATAGTCTCATTGCCGTACCATTCCTGTATTTTGCGACGAAATAAATCTATTCTGTCTGCGTTTTCAATAGTGAAGTACATTCTTTCTGAGTTCGCAGGAGAATAATTGTTGTAAAAGAATCCGTGTCCTTTAGATGTATCCCGATTAAGCTCAATAAATGGATTGAATGGCAGGTTGTCAAAATTTACATTCCTGCCATATAACTTGGCGGCAGTGAAAGTTGTACAACATTTCAGTATATCATTGATCTCAAGGTTGTAATAATCCTTAACTGCAAAACTTACAGATCCCATTCCGCAGAATGCGTCAAAAAAAGTAAGTCCTTGTTTTAGCAGTCCCTTTTCTCTAAGCATTTGTATAATGATTCTTCTAATGCTATCTTTACAGCCTAAGTATCTCATGAAATAACCGTCAAATAAAAGTCTGATGCAAATATACAACATTCTTTTCATATAAAGTAACCACATGTCTTTTTTTTTTACTATATATAGGTAATAACAAATGTAATCAAGGAACAGTGCATTTACCAAGTAAAAACGTAGGGCGAGGAATCATTTCAAACATTGGTTCTTCATAATTTTTGTCGGATGAAGAGAACGTACAAAAATCCATGTTTATCGTATGAAAGACATTGGTCGCTTTGTAGTAGTGTTTGTAATTTTGCAGTGTCATGAATATAATGAATAAAATAATATGATAATGAAAAGACTATTTATCGCAGTCGCGATACTGACACTCACGGTTGGTGTCAGCGCGCAGAGAAGGGTGCAAACCCTCGGACGAGGAGTTGTCGCAGTGCAAAACGGCGACAAGGTGTTAGTGAGTTGGCGCAAGTTGGCGCAGGAACCAGAGGATGCCACGTATAATGTGTATGTGAAAAGAACTTCCGGCGGCAGCTTCTTCAAGCTGAATTCATCGGAGTTGAAAGTATCCAACTTTAGTACTACAACGACATCGATTCCATCGGGAAGTCAGGTCGCTGTAAGTGTCGTAAGCAATGGTGTAGAGGGGGAGCTGTCGGAACCATTCCATGTCAAGGCGCAGACAATGCGTAATGTGTTTGTCGATATAAGGTTTAATGGAAGTCCGCTTGCCAACTCTGATTACGACACCAAATATGTATGGCCGTGCGACCTCGATGGTGACGGTGAGATGGATTATGTCGTAGACCGTAACCCAGTAAGTGGAGGCACTCATAAATTGGAGGCATATTTACGAGATGGCACATATCTTTGGACGGTGGATTTAGGTCCAAACGAGTCAATCAGCAACGGACAGGATGACCAGGTGGTCGCATACGACTTCGACCTCGACGGCTATGGAGAAGTGATGATCCAATCGAGCGACGGCACACGCTTTTGGGATAAGGACAACGCGACATGGGGACTTTATGTGAATCATGGAACAACAGGAGATACAGACAGCGATGGAATCGTGGATTATGAGTCTCAAACCACGAAGAATCCGCCGCGCTATTTCACTGTGATCAACGGACAGACCGGTGCGGAGAAGGCGAGTGTCGAGATGCATTATAACAGCGCGTACAATCGCACTAACAAATCTTCGTTGATGGGTGACGAATATAATAAGCATGTGGGTAAATTCTGTATCACTTACCTTGACGGCATACATCCGGCGGTTACGATGGAATGGCACACACGCGGTTCAAGCGGCTCACATTATTATTACGATGAGGGCTTCGGTTATGATTTCTCATCGGGCGTGGCAGGCGAGTTGAAAGAACTCTTCCTTGAGCCATGTGGCAGTGGATCGTTCCATCAGATACGAGTCGCTGATGTCGACATGGACGGAAGAGACGAGATGATTGAAGGAGGATGGACGATGGATCACACCGGCAAGGTTCTGTTTAACGCGGGGATAGCACATGGCGACCGTTTCCGTACTTCGGACATCAATCCGGAGATACCTGGCTTGGAGACCTTTGCCATACAGCAGAACGCCGGCGATATGCTGGGACAAATACTCTACAAGGCGGAGAATGGCGAGGCGATAAAGAAATGGTATCTGTCAGGAGTCGGAGATGTGGGGCGTGGAGAATGCTATGACATGACTCCCGATCACAAAGGATGGGAGATGTTCTCCACAATGAACGGCTATCAAATTTATGATGCTGACGGCGACGCCATAGATGGCATGACGGGCTATTTCCCTACAGAGGCGTTATGGTGGGACGGAGATTTGGGACGTGAGTACCTTGCCGCGTCTGATGGAAACGGACAGAACGCCTATATTGCCAAATATGGAACAGGCAGGTTGTTCGAGATTTCAAAGAACTCCGGTTATGCGGCAAAAAGTGTTTATGGAGCGCGAGCCGCTTTCTGGGGTGACATAATAGGTGACTGGCGTGAGGAGGTGATACTTCGGCATTTCACCGACGGCTCATGCGACGGAATCATCGGATATTCTACAGATTACTCTACAGACATAAGCATTATATATTGTTTGCAGGAAGACCCGCACTATCGTGGCGACTGTACTACGAAAGGATATTATCAGACTCCTAACCCCGGCTTCTACTTGGGCTATGACATGCCGCGCCCGCCACTTCCGCCGGTAATGGTGGCCGATATTGTCGCAAAGTCATCGGATGCATATACGGCGTTTGACCGCGCCACGGCGGCAACGTACCAGGATGGCAAAAGCGTGCTATACGATTTGAATACAGCGACGGATATCACCATTTCGGCAACGATACAGCCGGGAACAGTGTATATGATGCCGGTAAAGGGACAAACTATCACGTTCTCAGGTGCTGGCGGCTTCGGTGGCACTGCGGATATATGGAAGAGCCAGAACGGGAAGGTGTCAGTCAATGTTCCTGTAACCACTTCGGGCACATTGTATATATCAGAAGGAGAATTCGAATCAAACTCCGCCATTAGCGGTCCTCTGCAGCTGCGCGCTAAGGGTACGCTAAGCGGCGCGCCTGTAGTTGCCGACACTGTAGTATTCGAAGAGGCTCTCAATTATGAGGGTTGTAGGCTTATGCCGCATGGAACTATGACATTCAAGAAGAGTCTCGCCATCAATAAGCGCGTGTTCATCGAATTGTCCGACACAGTGGACATCATACATGTCGATGGCGACTTGAACGTTACAGGTGGTACGCCGATCTTCACCATTGCATACGAAAATGTAAAGGCGGGCAAATACAAGCTGATTGAATACACGGGGACGTTTAAAGGCAGTGTAGGCAGCTTTGCCGTACGAGGTGTCACCGGACTCTCATACAATATAGTCGACGAGGATAACGCAATATGCCTTGTTATTAATGAACAGCGTAACCCGAGCGACGCGGCGGTATGGACTGGCAAGGAAAACAACGTATGGGACTACAAGTCCGCCAACTTTGCCGTAGACAATGCTGAGACTGAATTTGTGGCGCAAGACAAGGTGAAGTTTGACGACAGTGCGGAACGTACGACGATTGTTGTCGACGAACTCATGCCTGTCTCCGGTGTCGTATTTAACAACGACAACAAGACGTATACATTTAGTGGAGATGGAGGCTTCTCTGGAGCGGGAGGACTTACGTTCAACGGACTCGGGTGTGTGGAGCTGTCAGCGACTAAAAGTGACTATACCGGAGCTACAATTATAAACTCGGGAACAGTTGTCATAAAAGACTTGGCAGACGGTGGCAATGCGAGTTCTATCGGAGCCGCATCGTCGGCACCGGCCAACTGGACAGTTGGCAAGGCGGAACTGATAATCAACAATGCCAGTACGTCGACCGACCGTGGTATGACCCTGACTGATTCCGCTACGATCAACGTCCCTACAGGCACATGTGCCATAAAAGGGCAGATTGTAGGCAAGGGAATGCTTGTCAAGACCGGCAATGGACAAGTCAACTACACGTATGCAGGCACTAATACTTATAGCGGTGGTACGGTTCTCAAAAGCGGTACGATAGCCATGGGGGCTTGGAACACTACGTTTGGAGCTGCTACATCACCGATTTATGTCACAGGAAACTCGTCGATCACGATATTCAACAACAACTCAACGAGTGCGGTGCCTAAATTCCAGAACCGGCTTGATATAGCTGACGGAACCATTGTGACGGTCAACGCGGGCAGACGCTGCAACATCCGTCCTGCGTTGACAGGTAAGGGGACGATGAAGATTAATTTCCCGTATGTCCGTGGCGATTTCGCTCCTAACGCTTCCAATTTCGAGGGAACAATCGAGGTGACAAGCGGTGAAGTGCGTCTTGCCGGGGCTCTTGACTTGTCAAAAGGTACGTTGAAACTTGACGCTGACGATTATGTGTATAATAACAGTGGCACGCACAGCCTTGGGGCGTTAAACGGAACAAATGAGGGCGCACAGATCGCATCGGGAACATGGAATATCGGTTATCTTGGAACAGACTGCTCGTTTGCAGGCTTCTTCGCATCTGGAACCACGGTCAACAAGTATGGAGATGGCAAGCTCACATTGTCGGGAGCGAGTGCCGCGCCAGTTAATATACATGGAGGTACGCTTGACGTGGAGAATACGTCGGCTTCGACTACCACCGGTACGGTGACTGTCAACGACGGTGCCGTGCTAATGGGGGCAGGACAGACTGGTTCTGTGGTCGTCAATGCGGGCGGCACCGTGTATGCGGGCAAGAGCAAGCTGTTGACAGGCGAGATTACTATCAACGGGACGCTCAGAGTTAACAAAAACGGCAGGCTGAGAGTCCGCGGTCGTGGCACGGCGGACAAAGTGGACGAGTTCAATGTGTCGGGCAATATCACTCTGAACAATCCGGTATTTGTAATGGAACGCATGAATGGTGATTGGGCGGAAGAAGTAGAATACAAATTGTTTACCGGTGACGGTAAGATCTCACTTACGGGTACGCCGACATTCGAGCCTTCTGTGCCTGCGGCCGGATATGTGTGGGACTATAGCGAGCTTGAATCCGTCGGGATACTTAAGGTGACAGCGGCTCCCGACGCTATTGACGACATTACTGCAGACCAACTCGGAAAGTCGGTTGTATACGACATTGAAGGCCACAAGGTGGATCACCCGACAAAGGGACTCTACATAGTTAATGGAAAGAAGATATATATAAAATAAGGTGTAAGGTGTAGCATGAAGATTAAGAATATTGGGCTGATTAGCCTAATGAGTCTAATTGGGCTAATCAGTGCATCGGCTCAAAGAAAAGTCTGCTTCAATTCTGGTTGGACGATAGGTGACAACAAGCAAACCATTACCTTGCCGCGCGCATGGAACGAAGACTGGGCCTTTAGGGTGTCGATCGAAGACCTGCCCGATTCCATAGTTTGGTACCGCAAAGAATTCCGCCTTGGCAATGTGAAAGGCAAAAAGGTGTTCGTGGAGTTTGAGGGCGTACGGCAGGCTGGCGAGGTGTACCTCAACGGACATTTTGTCGGAATGAGTGAGAACGGGGTAATGGCATTCGGGTTGGATCTCACACCTTATATAAAAAAGGGCAAGAACCAGATTGAGGTTAAAACCAATAACGACTGGAACTATCGTGAGAAGTCGAGCAACAGCAAGTATCAGTGGAACGACAAGAATTTCAACGCCAACTATGGCGGAATAACAAAGAACGTGTGGCTTTACGTCACCGATGAGGTCTACCAAACCCTGCCCCTCTATTCCAACTTGCAGACGACAGGCACATACGTGTACTTGAAGAAGGCGGACATAGATTCGCATACGGCCACTGTCGGAGTGGAGACGGAGGTGCGCAATGAGAGCGTCAGGCCGAGAACATTGCGATTGGATGTGGTGGCACAAGACTTGAAAACCGAGAACCTGCAGGGCGATACGTTGTTAGTCACGTTGCAACCGGGTGAGACGCGCACTCTGAAATGTTCGTTCGATGCTTACGATGTGCTTTGGTGGTCGGTGGGCAGAGGCAACTTGTATGATATACACACGCGCCTGACTGACACTGACGGGAAGGTGTTCGATGAGGTTGTGACACGTACAGGTTTCCGCACTACGGAATTCGGCAACGGACTCGTGAGACTCAATGGAAACGTGATACAGATTAAGGGCTACGCACAGCGTACAAGCAACGAGTGGCCGGCAGTGGGAATGAGCGTGCCGGCGTGGTTGAGCGATTATTCCAACGGGCTCATGGTCGAGAGCGGGGCAAACGCTGTCCGCTGGATGCATGTAACGCCATGGAAACAAGACGTAGAGTCGTGCGACAGGGTGGGACTCATGCAGGCCATGCCGGCCGGCGACAGCGAGAAAGACGTGGAGGGCGACCGGTGGAGACAGCGCACAGAAGTGATGCGTGACGCCATAATATACAACCGCAACAATCCAAGTATTATCTTCTATGAAGGCGGCAACGAATCGATAAGCCGCGAGCATATACTCGAACTGAAGGCTATACGTGACAAGTACGACCCGTATGGCGGACGCGCCATTGGCAGCCGTGAAATGCTTGACATCGATGAGGCTGAATATGGTGGCGAGATGTTGTATATAAACAAGAGCAAGAAGCATCCTATGTTCGCCATGGAATATTGCCGTGACGAGGCGTTACGAAAATATTGGGATAGTTACAGTTATCCGTATCATGTGGAGGGGGACGGACCGCTGCACCGCAACCAGCCTGCAGAGGCTTACAATCACAATCAGGATGAGTTTGTCGTGGAACTTGTGCGCCGTTGGTATGATTATTGGCGCGAACGTCCGGGGACAGGCACCCGGGTGAGCGGCGGCGGAATGAAGATTATATTCAGCGACACCAACACCCACCACAGAGGGGCTGAGAATTACCGCCGCAGTGGTGTGACCGATGCGATGCGCATACCAAAGGACGCGTTCTATGCCCATCAGGTCATGTGGCAGGGCTGGGTCGACACCGATGCTTACAAAACGCACATTGTCGGTCATTGGAATTACGAGGATGGTCGAAACGGCGCGAATGATTCACGACCTTTCCGCAAACCTGTGTATGTGGTCTCCAACGCGCCTTCCGTGGAGTTGTTCCTTAATGGTCAGAGCTTGGGTGTGGGAAGGCAAAGCTATCACTTCCTTTATACGTGGGACGATGTTGAATGGAAGCCGGGGACTCTGCTTGCGGTAAGTTATGATGCGGAAGGCAACGAAGTGTCGCGCCATAGCGTCAAGACTGTGGGCAAGCCTGCCGCTTTGCGTCTGTCCAAAATCGAGAACCCGAGAGGCTGGCAGGCTGATGGCGCCGACTTGGAACTTGTCGAGTTCGAAGTTGTAGACAGCGATGGCAACCGCTGTCCGCTCGACAATCGGATGGTACGCTTCACGGTGGAAGGTCCGGCCGAATGGCGCGGCGGAATCGCCCAGGGACCGGACAACTACATATTGTCAAGGTGGCTGCCTGTGGAGTGCGGAGTCAACAGGGTTTTGTTGCGCAGTACTACAACCCCTGGACGTGTACGATTGATCGCGGAAGCTGACAGTCTTGAGGCGCAAACGCTGGATTTGCGCACTGTCGAGCCTGTGTCCGCCATGCCGGAGATTCACCGCGACGGAAGTCCTAATCACGCAGTACCAACATACACGCAGACTAAAGTAGGCGCGGAGATAGTCGCCGCTCAGTCCGATACAAATGCGGATGACGTAATTAAGAGCTATGATGACAACGAACTCTCTGAATGGAAGGGCGGCAACAGTGTGACATACACACTAAAAGAGCCAGAGCCCGTTGATGATATATGTATAAAACTGTCAGGGTGGAGGTCTGCCAATTATGCAATAGAGGTGGTCGCCGACAGCAGTGTGGTTTGGCGCGGCATAACTCCGACGAGCCTTGGCTATGTGCATCTCGAAATAGAAAATCCTGTAACAGCCCGCACATATACCGTCCGCGCTATTGACAAGTCAAAGGCCGAGGCGAAGTCGGGGAACTTCAAGGACGCTGAGGCCGCCAAGTTCGGTAATATCACTGAGGTGGCTGGAGGGAAGGCAAACGAATTAGATGCTACTGCGACTGCATCGGGACGCGTTCAGCCTTTGCGCATAGTGGAAATAGAGTTTCTGTACAAAACACGGCCAGTCCGTTAGCTTCTATTCTGTCATCCATGTTCCCATAGTGGAATGTGACAATGTTGTAAGAGGTGGTATGCCCTGCTTTGACGCATGGTGTACCACTTCCTAATGTTTGTATGGGTGGGAATTTATCCCACTTCGGTCCGTCTCAAACTCATATCGTTCTATCTGCCCCCTGTCCTGTGCATACACAGCGTATGGCACGAGGGGCAACAGAGCCGCGAGAATAATTCTGTGAATGAGGTTCAGAACTTTTATGACTCCTCATAATACGCTTTCTTCATTGTATATTATTTTTATTGAACCAATAATCTTTGCCGAGCATTCCATGCTTTTCTAATAATGGAATTTTTATCTCAAACTTTTAGTCCTGTAAATCTATATCCAAAAGGGTTTTGGATGATTCCTATGGAAATCAATAATTCAAGCCAAAATGCCATAGGGGAATCACGTTGCCATAACCATATTCTATGTCATCCTTCACGACATATCCTTTGTCCGCCTCCGCAATCTGCTTTTTCCCCTTGCCCTTTCCTCCTACTTCGAAGGTCATTCCTTCAATATAGAAATCACTTATCTTTGAAGCCTGCACATTATTTCGCACACGCATCTGATTATAGAAGAAAGTTTCCCTTGCGTTGCCTATGTTGGGTTGTTCGCCAAGAGCGTACATTAGGTTGGTGTTGTCTACATACACTTTCTCGACCTTGCCTAATGTCCGCAGCCCTGAGGTGTCATCACGCAAAAGGCCTATCATTCCAGCCGTCTCAAGATAGTTGAGATAGTCTGGAATGCTGTTTTTGCTGATTCCGATTTCCTGTGCAAGATTTTGCATGTTGGGCTTCACAGGGGCGATTTTCGAGATGATGGCAAGTAGCTGACGTAGCTTGCGGGTCGTCGAGACCTGAATATTGTAATAGGCGGGGATGTCAACTTCAATGGTTTGCGATACCACTTGCGACAGCCGTATAAGGTAGCCGTCCTCAAGAAAAAAAGGATAGTAACCCTTACGCAGATAGTCCTGGAAAGCAGGAAGTGGCAATGTGAGCTGTGGTATATCCACCTCGTTATTTACAATTTGCTGTAACGAGAAGGCTGGTATGTCAATCTGCAGTTTTAAGGCGAGATATTCCCTGAACGACAGTCCCTCAAGCTTATACATCAGTGCTCGACGACTGAGATCTGCCTCACCTTTCTTGATGTCGAGAACTGATGAGCCGGTAAACACCACGTGAAGCGAGGGATGAAGGTCGTAAATGAGCTTCAGCTCCTTTGACCACCCTTTGTATTTGTGTACCTCGTCTATATAGAGGTATTTCCCGCCCATCTTTGCGAAATCGTCGGCAAAGTCAATAAGTGTGTGGTCGGCAAACCACAGGCTTTCTGTAGTGATGTACAGGCAGTCTTTTAGGCACGCCCATTTCCTTGATGTGCTGCAATATGAGTGTGGATTTTCCCACGCCTTTGGCTCCCAATATACCCACAAGCCTGCTCTCCCAGGGTATCTCTTTATAGAGATAACGATGGAAAGCCGTAGGGGTCTGCTTGAGCAACTCACGCATAAAATTATAGAAAGAAGTATCTATCATTATTGCCAATCGTTGTGTTATCGACGGCAAAGATAACCAAAAATCCCTTTCAAAAGTGACTTTTGCGGATAAAAATCCCTTTCAAAAGTGACTTTCCTTCAAAAAACGTCATTGGGGAACGTTCGACAAACTTGCTGCCCAAGAAATCAATCGATGCCCAAATCGGCCATGGAACTAAAATGCCGCCCATGGTCTGTATGGGACTAAGGGCGGCATGTTTGCGGA
>CAZHZH010000075.1:0-12977 GCA_964537205.1 uncultured Bacteroidaceae bacterium | reverse complement strand
ATGGTCCAGTAAAGCACAGGTTCATGATTGAGCAAACCGGACTGCGCTGGGACGAGGACTTTATCCAGGAGCTGCTTGACGGAGACTTCGGATATATTCAGTATTTGACAATGCTTCTTGCCCAACGCCTTGCTGAAGTCAATGCGGATAGACAGTCCCAAGGGCTTGACGTGCTGCGTGAGGAGGATGGCAAGGCTGTGAGGTTTGAATATGGAGCGTCTTGGTAATTTGGCAATAATAAGAAGAGACATGAAAATAAGGAACACATATTATATAATGGCAATGCTGGCGGCCGTTCTCGGTCTTGCCGCTTTGGGTTCGTGCTATGACGATGACAGTTCTGTAGCCGATGAGTTGATTTCGGATATTACGATCCGTGACTTTGATGCCGACAGCTACACGGTGACATCATATATTGGCGACTCGCTCAATCTGACCGCGGATGTAGTGAGCGGCTATGCTGACGACCAGCTTACTTACAATTGGTATCTAATCGACCTCACGGCGGAGCAAACTTATCGCAGCGATGACGATGAGCAGTATGAGAGGGAGCATATCGCTACGGGACGTGAACTGAAATACGCCGTGAACCTGTATCCAGGTGACTATACTGTAGTGTTGGAGGTAAATGCGGACAACGGCTACCTTGTCAGCAAGACTGTAACGTTACATGCCGTGACGAATTTCTCCGAAGGCTACTATATTCTGAAGGCTACCAACGATGGGAACACAGATCTCGACATGTTCAATCCGGAAACGGACTTCTTCATGGAAAACGTGTTGGCGAGTGTTCATGGCTCAGCTATGCACGGACTTCCCCAGTGCCTTTCTACTACCACCTCGCACGGGTACATTGATTCGGAAACCAACACTATGTCGAGTTCAGATATCGTCACCGTCACCACGCAGGAAGGTGAATTGGCAGGAATGCGCACAAGCGACTTAAAGACAATACTCGACCGTAGCAACATCTTGTTCGACAGCTTTGCTGACGACGAGCTGCCATACCGGATAGTCCAGTGCAGTTGGTGCAATATACTGATGACCAACAAGGGACTGCGCAGCCAGTACCAGGCTTCGATGTCGCTGTCGACAAGTGGAAAGTATGGCATCACTAATGGGGTGGGGGCAAGTCCGTATGTAGCATACGATGAGACAAGCAGCAATCTTTTCTTTTGGGACGCGCAGACCCATTCAATTTGCACCTGTGATTATAACGGCACTGTAAGCATAGGAAGTGACGACAAGTACAGGATCAGCAATCTTGCCAACATGGACTGTATGCACGTGGGTTATTGTGGAGCCAACAGCAGCATAGTCTTTGTTCTCAACTACAAGGCAAACAACACCAAACAACTCGTGCGCATCACTTCGTCGTTCGCTTCAGGGTTTGAGGTTCAGGCGATGCTGCCAATGACGGGCAGGAGGATTAATTCCGCAGTGCGGTTCACAACGTCTACCAATTCCGCCGCGTTTGTCTACGGACTTCTTGAGGATGGTTCGATTTGGGCTTTTGACATGGAGACCAATACCGAACAGCAAATAACCCCTCAAGGCATTGGCGATGATGAAACCATAGACTATATAAGCGACCAGATGATAGGCAGCTGCCAGTATGGCGGCATCAATTACTTTGTTGTCGGAACCTATAAGGGTGAAGATTACACTCTAAGGTTTTATAAGTTACTCGGCGGACTGCTTGACGGCGAACCGGTTTACACGCTCAACGGCAAGGGACGCGTGAAGGCGATCCACTACACGGGTGGAAACGAGTCGTCTTTCATCCAAAGCCCGTTACAAGACTAAGTTGCAAGACTAAAATGAAGTAAACATATTAATGATATGAAGAAAAGAATATTTCTCTTGTTAACAGTATGTACGTTGTGTACGTCGCTGTTATCCGCACAGACTGAGTTCCGTGCAATTACCTACCAACAAGCGCTCGAAGCGGCAAAAACGGAAGGCAAACCTGTGTTCATCGACTTCTACACATCTTGGTGCGGCCCGTGCAAGATGATGGCGAAAAAGATTTTCCCGCTTCAGAATGTGGGCGACTATATGAACAGCACGTTTGTGTGCATCCAACTCGACGCTGAAAAAGAAGGTTTGGAAGAGGCTAAGAAATACAAGGTCTCCGCATACCCGACCTTCATAGTCATCGACGCAGACGAGAAGGTGATTTATACCAAAGTAGGCGCAAACCTTGACGGAGAGGCCTTTATAGAAGATTTGAAAATCGGCATTAACCCCGACTTGCAAATCATCAAATTGCAGGCAAAGTATGATGCCGGCGACCACTCTGCCGAGGTGGTTTCCGCATACGCGAACCAACTGTATCATGAATTCCAAGAAAGCAATGGAAAGGAAAAGGAGAAAGCAGAAAAAGCCCGGGCGATTGTGCTTGATTATTTCAACTCGCTCGCAGACGAACAGAAGCTGGACGAACAAAACTTCTTTGTTTATTCCTACAACTATTGTGATGACCCCCGCCAGCCGCAGGCTCAGTTTCTCTTTGCCAATCAAGACAGGTTCCCTGAGAGCCGCCGTCAAGCGGTCAAAGACACAGAAACCAAACTCCTGACTTACAGGCTTGGCATGTTCCTGCAAGGCACAGTCACCCTTGACGCTGATGAGATACAACTCATCGGAGACTATATGAAGCAGTCGGGAGTAAACGCCGACGGCAGTTACGACGCTTCGCTCCGCATTGCCGACGCACTCACCAAAGGCGACGAGGCGTTCCTCGAACAATTCAAGAAGGACTTCAAGAAAATGAACATCATGGACAAGGGCAGTATAACCTACGGATATGCCGAGCTCATCAAGAGCGACAGCCGTGACATATTGGAAAAAGCGGACAAGTACTTGCGCCGTGAACTGGAAGGCATGACTGCCGACAACATCTATTATTCGGGAATGGCGCTCATGCAAATAGAACGCCGCTTGAACCCTGAAGACAACGGACATTAATAACTTACACAAATAATTCATTACAAACTCAAAACAATTTTCATTATGAAGAAATTTTACTATTTGTTGATTGCCGTAGCACTTATGACTACAGGCACTGTACAGGCATTTGCCGATGACGCCCACCCTTGGGCTGGAACTTATACGCTTGTTTCTAACGACCCGCTCATCTATGAGCCCGACAGTATGATGCAAGCACACGACATCACACTTTCAAGCACGTTCGATATTACCATATCATGGATTGAGGACGAGTCGTGCTATCGTGTGACAAATTTCATGGGATGGGATTTGACGACTCAAAAGAACGGCGGCTTGCTTGTCACTCTTGACGAGTCGAATGAGAAGGTTGCGTACATGGAAACCGGACACTATAAGCTTGTCACTTTCGCTGATGTAAAGGCCGACACCATAGTGAACGCCCCTGGTGACACCACTTACATAGAACGTCACCAAGAATTCATGGGACTGCTTGGAGCCAACATGAGCTCCGATGACGTAAAACTAACGAAGCAGAGTGACGGACAAATCAGCATGGGCAACTTTGTGATTACACACTACAATGACGGCTATGGTCCTGCGGGATGGTTCGACAAGAACACGCCGACCAACGGAGGCGATGTAGTTGAGTATGTCGCATACGATTGGGAAGGATATTACAAGGTCACTTCACAGTTTGTCATGTCAATGGACGGTAATGAATACCCTGAGGAATTTGTCATGGTAGTTAAGAAGGACGCATTTGACAATTACTACATTACACGGTTCATGGGGCATGATACAGACCTCCTCAATCTCAGCGCGTTTTATGTCACTCCTGACGAGGAGAACGGAAGCATAGCGTATATTGAATGCGCACAATATATGAACCAGATAAAGCTGACGGACGAGTCGACATATACTTATCTCGTCTTGCTTGACGGGTACGGACAGAACAACAAGGTTCAGATCACCCACAATGATAATGACACATTCGACATTGATTATTTTGACCTCGCTACGTTTGGCTTTGCGGATACAGAGGCGACAGTCGTATGCTACTATTTGGGAGCTACGGCGGTTAAAATCTCAGAAGAAGAGGCAAACGAGTTTGAGACCGGCATCGAGGACATAAAAGTGACCGAGTCTTCATCCGACGCTATTTACAATGTAGCCGGACAGCGCGTACAAAGTCTGGTAAAAGGACAGATATACATTCAAGACGGAAAGAAGTTCATAGTACGATAATCTGACCGGACAATCCGATATGAGACGGCAGGACTTGGCACGAGGCTGAGTCCTGCCGTCCGCTATAAATAAGTGTGAGGATAAATTGCAAGTTATAATAAACAAGCGATTGTCCGCGAAGTAAAATAATACCCCCGAAGAACACTGTATGTAAATAATTTACTGTATCTTTGCATTGCCGAACCAGTGCGTGCGGCATACAGAATGATAGTCTATGAAGCATATAATTGACATACACGAAGCGGTAGCCCGAGACCCTCTGTACAGGATGGCGGCACCTGTTGACTTTCAACTTGACGAAGGCGAACAGATAGCCATTGTGGGTGATAACGGGGCGGGCAAGAGCATGTTGGTCGACATCATCACAGGCAAGCATCCTATATTGGACGACGGCAAGGGTTCGTTTATACACTACGATTTCTCGCCGCGTGAGTCCGACAAGGTGTTTGACAATGTAAAGTACATCAAGTTCGAGGATGCGTATGGCACCACTGAGGGGCATTATTATTATCAGATAAGGTTCAACCACACGGAATTCGATGACAAGCAGCGCTTGTTCCTCTTGTCGAGTGGCGAGCTGCGGAGGTATCAGTTGAAAAACGCCCTAAAGAGCAACCCGCGCGTGTTGATACTCGACAATCCGTTCATCGGTTTGGATGTCAACGCCAGGAAGATGCTTGACGAGACCCTGACGAAGCTGACAAGCGAGACTGACCTGCAGATAATAATGGTATTGTCAAAGACCGATGACATGCCGGAATTCATAACGCACGTGATAGAGATCAAGGACAAGGCTATAGGCAGGAAGCAAGACCGCGCCGCTTATTGGCGCGAACGCCCCGAAGTTCCGTCACGGATGCTGTCGGATGAAAAGGCCGACGCCATAAGGAATTTAAGTTATGGCGACAACGAATCCGCCGACATACCCCAAGGCACGCAACAGGTGGTGGATTTTAAGAATGTGTGCATCAGGTATGGGGAAAGGACTATTTTGCGCGACCTCAACCTGACGGTCATGAACGGCGAGCACTGGGCGCTTACCGGCGAGAACGGAGCGGGGAAGAGTACGCTGCTCAGCATTGTATGCGCCGACAACCCGCAGGCATACGCGAACGATATTACCTTGTTCGGACACAAACGCGGCAGCGGCGAGTCCATTTGGGATATCAAAAAGCACATAGGGTACATATCGCCCGAGATGCACCGCGCATTCATACGTGACTATCCGGCGATTGACGTGGTGGCGAGCGGCATGCACGACACCGTCGGACTGTATCGCAAACCCAAACCCGAACAATTGGACGCTTGTGTGTTCTGGATGGACATCTTTGGTGTGGCAAAATATAAGGACACGTCGTTCCTCAGGCTTTCGAGTGGAGAACAACGGCTTGTGCTGCTGGCGCGTACTTTTGTAAAAGATCCGTCGTTGTTGATTCTTGACGAGCCGTTGCACGGACTCGACATGAGGAACCGCAGGTTGGTGAAGGACGTTATCGACACTTTCTGTGAGCGGCGTAATAAGACGCTGATAATGGTCACGCACTACCAGGACGAGTTCCCGGAATGCATAGACCATAGTTTGTACTTAAAGAAAATAACGGCATAGCGGCTCAAGACGAATGAACTAACAAAACAATATTATGATAAAAAGAATTTCAACTTTAGTTGTAGTGATGCTCATGGCATCAGTATCGTATGTAAACGCGCAATTACTGCCAGACCTTGTCTATAGCAAGGAGCCTGCGGTGGTAAAAGGGCAGATTAAAGGAATGACCGATGCCAATCGGATTGATTCCATCACCATCAGTTGTACTCCGTCGTGGGCGACTGACGCGATAGAGAAACACTTGAAGATAAAGGCCGACGGCTCGTTCGAGACCTCGTTCAATGTTTGCGTCAATTCGTTGACAGCCATAATGCTCGGACCTAAAAATGAGAAGCCTTTTTACGTAGTCCCTGGTCAGACTGTCACCTTGAAGGTCGACTTGTCAACAGCCACTGTTGAGTGCGGCGGTCCTCTTGCCAACCTTAACAACTCCCTCGCGAACTACTACAACGTGTACAACGAGCGCGGTCTGAACAGGGAAATCAATGGCAGCGGGATTCGGAACTTAAAAGGATTCACAGTACAACAATATAAGGAAAAACTGCTGTCGTTGTATAACGCCGGTGTAGAAAAGCTCAATGCGGACAAGCGGTTGTCTGCCGAATTCCGCGAATACATGATGCCGTTCTATCAATACATAACTGTAGCCTTGATGACTGGCTACGGTAAAATTTTGAAATACGCCAATCAAGGACAAGGTGATTATCAGCAGCCGGAAGGCTACTACGATGACATTAAGGACTGGAACTTCACGTCGAAGAACGGCTTTTTGTATGCAAATGGCGGTACAGCCAAAAGCATAGCGGATGAGATCGGCAAGTCGACGGGGGCTAAGTTGACGGTGCCAGAGAGTGCCGGCCAGGTGATTGCAGCAAAAAAGTACATGACCGTACTCGACAATCTGAAAGCCCTGACAGACGCCGACTTCGCTTCCATCAAGACTGAGTGTCCCGCTTTCGAAGACATGCTGCGCAAGCAGAACGAGGCGACTAAAGCCAAGATAGAGGAGAACAACAAGAACAAGCTGTTTACCATCAAGTCAATTAGCAACGAACTGACAGGCGGGGACATATTCAAGGAGATAACGAAGGACTATCGCGGAAAGATGGTGCTTGTTGACTTCTGGGCGACATGGTGTGGTCCGTGCAGGGCGGCAATGAAAACAATCCTGCCAGTGAAAGAGGAACTTTGGGGCAAGGCGGCTTTTGTATATGTAACCGGGGAGACAAGTCCTAAGGCTTTATGGAACAAGATGATTCCCGACATCCATGGTGACCATTACTATGTCACCGCCGCACAATGGGACACTCTGCTCAAGCAATTCGGTGTACAGGGCATTCCGGCATACGTCATTGTAGACAAGGAGGGCAATGTTGTCACCACCCACATCGGATACCCTGGCAACGACGTGATAAAAGAGGAATTGTCGAAATAACAACTGAAAGAAGATGAAAATATTGTATTTCCATGGCTTTGCGTCGTCGGGAGCTACGGGTACGGCCGAGCTCCTGCGCAAACTCCTGCCAGAGGCGGAAGTGGTGTCACCCGACATACCCGTCGACCCTGATGAGGCGTTGGCGTATTTACGGCAGTTGTGTGAACAGGAAAAGCCCGATTTGATCATCGGAACGTCCATGGGAGCCATGTACGCCCAGCAGATGTTTGGTTACAAGAAGATACTTGTCAACCCGGCGTTCAACATGTCCACGATGTCGAAAGTGTTTAAGACCGGCGAGCACAAGTTCTTGAACGGCCGCAAAGACAATCAGAAGACGTTCAAGATCACGAAAGACATTATCCGGAAGCAAAACATGATTGAACGCCAGCAGTTCAAGGGCATTACGCCGTTTGATGTTGAGAACACATACGGACTGTTTGGCATACACGACACGACGGTCAATACTTACGACGTCTTTAAGAAGCATTACAAGAACGCACAGCGGTTTGACGGGGAACACCACCTTAATGAAAAGGCGTTGAAGACTGCGGTAATCCCCCTTGTGAAGCAAATTCTTGGTATCTGACTTGAGTAACATTTTAAATCAGCAATACACATGTTAATAATCGGAATAGCTGGTGGTACTGGTAGCGGGAAAACCACCGTGGTGCACAAAATCGTAGAGGCTCTGCCTGAAGGCAGTGTGGCTGTCATACCACAAGACTCCTATTATAATGACCAGAGCGACCTGCCGCTTGAGGTGCGGAAGCAAACAAACTTCGACCATCCAAGCGCTTTCGAATGGCCGCTGTTGGCTCATCAGATCGAGGAACTGAAAAACGGACATGCAATAGAGCAACCCACTTATTCGTACATAACGTGTACGCGGTTGAAGGAAACTGTACATGTGGAACCTAAGGAGGTGATAATCGTGGAAGGAATCATGACGCTGTACGACAAGGACCTGCGCGACCAAATGGACTTGAAGATATTCGTTGACGCAGGGGCCGACGAACGCCTGTTGCGTGTGATTGTACGTGACATGGCGGAACGCGGACATCCTCTCGACATGCTCATCAACAAATACCGCAACGTGCTGAAACCTATGCACGACGAGTTCATTGAACCGACGAAACAGTACGCCGACATCATAATTCCTAACGGAGGGCACAATGAGCAGGCCATAAAAATGTTGCAGAAGTATATCCTCGGTCAGTTGCGTGAAATCTCACTCCTGAAAAAGCAATGATTCGTAGTGTGACCGGCAGGGTAGGGACTTGCGGTTTCGCTATATATAATAAGGTGTAAAGAGATTTGGCATAAGGGGCTTCAATCAACAATATGGCGGCCAAACAAATATTTTGTGCGGCAATCAATTTTTTTCATTAAAAATTTTGCCCGTTCATTTATTTGCCGTATATTTGCTTTTGAATTAAGTGTTGAATCCAAATAAACATGCAAGAAATAACAAAATTAATCACTAAAAAAGTTTTATCTATGAGAAAAACAATTACTCTGTTGGTTACATTGCTGGCAACGTTGTTCAGTTCGGAAATCTCCGCGGCTGATTACGACGTTAAGTCAGAGCAGTATCCTAAAGACGATTACGAAACGGAAGACATCACGTTGAGTTTGAGCGAGGTGGCAGAAGCCCTTGGTACTGACACCGCTACTCTCGCAAACACTATTAACACCACTTCAACTGGTGCAATTTCTATCACCGCTGGTGATAGTACCTCTAATTCTTACACTACGAACCAAATGGGCTTTTGGCTGAACAGTGACGGCGCACCAGTAAAATGGGGTTCGTCTAACGGCTCTGTATGGTATGTCGACTTTACAGCCAGTACCGCCACAAACGCCTTGATGGTATCCGTCGGTCAATATCCAAGCGCGCACGATGGATCAAAAGATTATAACTATACCGCGCATTTCACACTTACTTATGGTGAGAAATCGACTACCATTGATGTAAGCTTGCTTGTAAAGGCTTATCCAAACTTGCTTTCAACCAACAAGGTCGCCGACCTCACTATTGTTGATGGTGGTGAATACATATACGAACAGGAAATCCGCAGCACGTCTGTCGGCGACGACAAGGCGATATATATCGGCGATGTGACAACGGCTCTTGGCTTCACCGACGATGAAAAGTCAGCCGCACACTATGGAGTGTACGCAAGAGGTGAGAACACCGAGACAGGACTGGCCGCCGATACCATCACACGTACTTATACACACGACACGACTCCTGGATGGTGGTTCAAGAGCCTGGTGGACGAGGCTACAGGTGATGATGCCGAGGAATGTGTATCAAGTTCAGAGAGCAATGAGACGAAATTCTATATAAACAGCCTGAAAGCCGACGGCGATTCTCTTCGGTTCACCATTGGCCAGTACTCAAGCGCGACACTCAAGACCGGTGACACTTCATATACCTATCTTTATCTTGGAAAGGGTACGACGGTTTACAGATATAAAATCGGATTGAAGTTTACTGACGCGGTTGAATACACAACCGACATGCTGACAAAGGCTGGTGAAATGGATATCGAAAGGACATTCGCACTCGACGAAACCGCCGCCAGTAGGGCCGCTGATGGATTCCTCGCAACAAATACAAAGTCAAGAATAAGTATTGACATCAATTCCATCCTCGCAACATTCCCTGAGGGCGCGTCGATCTCAGACCTCCAGTTTGCCACTTACTATAAGGCGGACACCCATGTACTCGACTTCTGGGACAATGCTGCTACAAGTCATGGATACACAGCTTCAAGCAACGGTATCTATATGGACTACAAGACAGGAGAGTCACATACCTATACCGCCTCGGACGAAGTCAAGTTGTGTTTCGACAAGACGAACTTCACTTACTTGGAGTATGCTTATAACAATATCTCAGCCACGACTGATACAACTTGCAACTACAAATGCTTCTTCGTATACAAGAACACTCAATACTATCAGTTCAATGTCAAGATCAACTATTGTGTGACAGAAGAAATCTCGTACAAGGAAGTTGAGGCCGACCGCATCAGCTACTATCTCGACAATTCAATCACCCTCTACACATACGATGGTACTGAATTCCATGAGGCTGCCACTGCTGATGTTGTTACAGACGGAAGCGTTACGTACTATGTAAACAGCAAGGAATATGTTGAACCAGACCCAACGTTTACGATTGAGACTTGTGAGCAAGTAGCGGAGAAAGATATTGAAGTCACTTTGTCGTACCATTGCGGAAGTTCACGTACTTTGTCACGCTATGTTGATGATGATGATTCAAATTCAGGCGACAACAAGCACAATGTTGTAACAGACTTCAATGCAGATTCTGTCAACGCTTTGATTGGCACTACTTCTCCTCAGTACTTCGTTCAAACAAAGACTACAGATGCCGCAGGTAATGACTCAATCACATTCACAGAAGCGACTGCCGGTTTCTCTAGCACCGAGTTCTCATCTAATGATGGTGGTTCATGGCTCACAAAAGACGGATATACAGGCAGCTATGGCAGTAGTGCTCCATGGGGATTCAGCCACAAGGATTGCAAGATTGAATGGTGGAAGTACGCTCCAGACCAGTTCACCGACAATGAAATATCAACTACAAAGATTTGGTTGGCTAACCTTGTAACTGGTAAGAGGATACAATACAATGTCACTGCCACTTGGGTAAGGTCAATCGTAAAGGCTGCTGAAGTCGGTTCACAAGACCTCGTGCTTGCCGCTCGTGCTGCGGATGGTGTGTCAGCGGATGAAATTGAGTTCGACATCACACCAATCGCCGATTCTCTTGGACTCAGCATAGAAGAATTCAACGAACTTGCCGAATGGAAGGCTGTTACTACTACAGGCGCAATCACAGCCGACAATTATATAGAGCCTGACGGTTTCGCTTTCACGGCTGACGGACGTACTACTGATACAGGCGAAGAAGTATTCTACGCAGGATACAATGCGGACGAAGGCACATTCAACTCTTACGTAATTGACGATGCGAATATAGAGACCGATTACACCGCTACCATCTATGTATACTATGAGTCGAAGCGTTATACACTGAACATAGTCGTAACGAAAGACCCTGACGCATACAAGGATGCTACAGGCATCAATGCCATTGCCGGTAACAAGGCAGCGGACAATGATGCAATCTACGATCTTTCCGGACGCGTTGTCAAGAATCCGACAAAGGGTATATACATTAAGCATGGAAAAAAATATATGGTTAAATAAATGAATTTCTATGAGAATATTTTTGAGGGTCGCGTCTTGTGAAAGACGCACCCTTTTTTTGTATGACGGGCAAGTCATGCGTCTGTGACCGCTGTCCGTTTCTTAGGTAGAATACCATTGTAGAAATCAATGATTGCGTATCATGCCACGCTGTAAATGCCCATCCACTCATTGTCGGGCAACTGCCATACAATCGTCGGGCAACTGCCGTACAATCGTCGGGCAACTGCCGTACAATCGTCTGGCAACTGCCAAACGATGCGCAACTTATATTTTTGTCTTTTACAGCCTTTTACATGGCGATACAAGAAGCAGGCTGTCATGCATCGACTATATCCTCAATTTTAAGTATCACGACACGTGAATATAACCCCGTTAATGACGAAAACCACTTGTTTTAGGTATTTATCAATAAAAGGAAAGGTGCTACCTTTGCACCGATATTTATTAATAAGAAAATCGAAAATAAAGATGGCAAAGACAATTGTAGTTTATGGTTCCTCAACAGGAACATGCGAAAATATCGCAAACACACTTGGAGAAAAACTTGGAGCAGACGTTATTAACGCTGCGGATCTTACAGCAGAACAACTGGAAAGTGCGGACAATATACTTCTTGGCTCTTCAACATGGGGAGTCGGCGAGTTGCAGGATGATTGGTATGACGCTATTGAAACTGTGAAGGGAGCAAACCTTGCAGGCAAGAAAGTCGCAGTATTTGGCTGTGGTGACTCTGCGTCGTATTCCGACACTTTCTGTGGTGCCATGAAAGAACTTTATGACGCGGCGAAGGCGGCTGGAGCTACTGTTGTTGGAGAAGTGTCAACAGATGGTTATACTTTTGACTCTTCCGACGCGGTAGTTGACGGCAAGTTCGTGGGACTTGCCCTCGATGATGTCAATGAAGACAACAAGACCGCCGAGCGTATTGATGCCTGGATTCCTACCTTGGGATTCTGAATCATTAGAGGCATTGAGTAATTATAAGCAGGGTCAAGGCGATTTAGCCTTGACTTTGCCGTTTTGTTGCAGGCAAAGAAACGTCATATAAGGTAAAAACCATTGGCTTTGATTGTTGTATCAAAGAAGTGTGAGGACTACAGAATAAAGTAGGAACGCTTGCAATATTATAATCCCAAATCGGTCATTAGACTGTTACGCCCTAACAAACTCTTTTTTGCATCTATTCTTTTGTTTCTCGGTTACAATGGAATCACATTGCGCCCTCAAACCGTAAAAACATCTGCTAAAAAAATAGTTGTTATCATCATAACGCTAATGACCGAATTGGGATAAGCGATACTCGATATTGTAGGGCTGAATGGGGTGTGACTGCATGCCTCATATTCGTATGCTATTATTCTGACGTATTCTAATGATTGTAACGATTCCTTCTTTCATATTTTCGAGGCATCCGTCGGTTTGTGCTCTTTGCGGATTCATACGAGATTTCTTTGAAATTGCGAATTGTCTCTGAGAATGTCCCATTAG
>CAZHZH010000074.1:0-13494 GCA_964537205.1 uncultured Bacteroidaceae bacterium | reverse complement strand
TGGCAGTTGCCCAACGATTGTACGGCAATTGCCCGACGATTGTACGGCAGTTGCCAAACAATGAGCGGATGGGCGTTCTTGTAATACCAAACCACTTGTCAGTATATATCCTATCGTACTAAAACAAGTTCCTGTGCTGTGGCACCTTTCCAAGGTGCGACATCCTCTCTCATAGCATCCTATCCCCAGGTGCTGTCGCACTGCGTGCGCCGGTACGCTGGGGTTCAGCGTGGTGACACCTCTCCGAGGTGTATAGTACCCTCCAACACCTTATTGAAATGCTTGAAAGTCGTCGCTAAGTCAATTTTTTTCTGGCTTAACGACGATTTTCAAGCATATATACAATACAAGCGGCACTGTTCCGACTACATGGAGGCAGTGCCGTAGTTATATGTGCCGCTGACCGGATTAGTCGGTGATAGGCTTGTATTTCGGAACGAGGACTTTCATGATGCACCATGCGATCAGGTATGCGACGGCACAGATGCAGAACATGATGAAGTAACCACTTGGTTTACCTAAGAAAGAGCAAAATTCAAGAGGCATATTGACAATTTCTCCACCTTTAGATACAACAAGGTCCATCATTTCTGTTGGTGTCATGTTGAATGGTAAATCTTGGTCAAGTTTAAAGACATCTTTAATTACCTTCTGTGTAAGTTCTTGGTTGATTTGTTCTCCAAAAGAAAAACTTCCGCTTGCATACTTGAACAATTCACCTGCGCCTTTTTGAATGAAGAATGATCCGATACCTCCTGCCATACCTCCAATACCTGTTATCGTGGCGATGGCTTTTTTAGGGAACATGTCACCGATAGTGGAGAACAAGTTGGCTGACCACGCCTGATGACCTGCTCCGGCAAGACCGATGAGAACAGCCGGCCACCATGCGGAGTATGTGCCGAGAGGTTGTGCAAACAGTGCAAGAAGCGGGAAGAAAGCAAAAATGAGCATTGCAAGCATACGTCCGTTGTATGGTTGCATGCCTTGTTTCTCTACGAACCGTTTAGGGAGGTAGCCTCCATAGATTGACACGATGGTAACGATGGTGTAGAGTACGATGATGAGCAGAATACCCATAGTCGATGAACTCTTGTAGCCGAACTGGTCGGAGAAGTATGCCGGTGCCCAGAAAAGGAAGAACCACCATACGCCATCGGTGAACAGCTTGCCTACGATGAATGACCAAGTCTGACGGTATGTGAAGCATTTGAGCAATGATATAGGTTTCTCATCTTTCTCGGAAGACTTGACTTCTACTGCAGCAGCATCTTCCTTATCGTCTTGCTGAATGTAATCAAGCTCAGCCTTGTTCACGAAGCGGTTCTTTTCCGGTTTTTGATAGAGCCACAACCAGAAGAACAGCCAAATGAAACCAAGTCCACCAATGATGATGAATGCCATTTCCCAACCATAGTGCTCTGCCAATAGTGGTATGCACGCAGGTGCTATCAATGCTCCGATTGATGCTCCGCTGTTGAAGATACTGGTGGAGAAGGCTCGGTCTTTCTTAGGGTTGTACTCTGCCGTAACCTTTATGGCAGCAGGGAAGTTGCCAGCCTCACCGAGAGCGAGTACGCATCGACAGATAAGAAACAGCCATACACTTGTTGACGCTATTGCAAGAGCCATAGCACTGCCCGACTGTACAGCCTTCATTGCTTCGATAGACTCAAAGCCCTCTATATGCATTGTTGCCCATCCGCAAGCTGCATGAAGGCACGCACCTGCACTCCATACTCCGATGCTCCATAGGTAACCTTTCTTTGTACCCATCCAATCGACGAATTTGCCGGCGAAGAGCATACAAATCGCATAAAATAAAGAGAAAAAGGCGGTGATGGTCCCGTAATTCGCATCGTCCCAGTGGAACTCAGGAGCGATGAAGTCTTTCCATGTGAGAGACAGGACCTGACGGTCCATGTAGTTTATAGTTGTGGCGAAGAACAGCATCGCACACATCACCCAGCGAAACTGGGACATTCTACTTGATTGATTGTTCATCTTCAGTTATATTGTTATTGTTTCGTTAACAGCATATCAAATACAAATGTACGAAAAAGTTTTGACTATGAGATTGCAGGTCCGCATATTTTTGTATGCCACTACGTTTTTCTGTCGTTTTTTCGTGCCAACTCGTCGTAAGTGTGGCGGCAATGCACCTGGTTTGGAGTTTTTTAGTTATCTTTGTGAAGTGAAACAAAAACAAGACTTTGATATGAGGAAACTGATTCTGTTCGCTGTGATTGCCTTGTCTGCCATGACTGTCAGGGCGATCGATGTGACAATTGTGCGTACGGCAGGACCGTACAAGTTGCAAACTCCTTTGATGATCGACAGTGTTGACGCGTCGCAGAGTGCATATTCACCTAAAATCGAACTGAATATGGACTTATGGAAGACTGGGAGGATAGGCGGAGTGCCAAAGATGACGGAGGAGAACCAAGCTTATGTCTCGGGATTCTCTTTTGTAACGAAGAGCTATGTGAACGCTGAGGTGAAAGTAGACGGGCTGAGCTGGTATTCTGTGTATGTTAACGGGAAAGAACAGCATGGACGCACGGCGTTGCAGCCGGGGCAGTATGACGCGGTAATCAAATATGTAGCCGATACTGCCGACGTGAAAATAACGATTGACGCCGACAATGCGGATGCAGTCAGCTTGGTGGAACTGAATGGCGGCCGACAGGGTAAACGTCCGTTCACTCTTGCCGACAACATGCTTATGAAGCATTATAGCGGGGTAAGCGTCTCACCATCGGGGAAGTATGCCATCGTCAGTTCCGGCGGTTTCAACACGAATGGAGGGACAGAGTCGAAATCGGTCGTTATTGATTCCAATACAGGCAATGTGGTTATGACGGGTAACGGCATGACATGGATGCCGAAGACTGACAAGTTGCTCACTATCCGCAACGAAAATGGCAAAGACGCCTTGATCGGCATCGACCTGGTTGATTTCAAGGAAACCGTACTCACTCCCGAGCTGCCGACAAGGAACTTCGTGATGTCGCCGACAGAGGACTTCCTCATTTTGCAAGAGCCTGTGTATGGACCTAAGAAAGAAGACGGAGTATATGAGATACTTACTCCCGACGACCGCCAGCCCGGATGGAGGAACAGGGCGCACATAGCCAAGATGGATCTGAAGACCGGCGTAGTGCAGCAATTGGTTTTCGGCTATCACAACATGTGGGTGAGTGATATTTCTGACGACGGCAAGTACTTGTTGTTTACTGTTCAAACAGAGCGTCTGACTGCACGGCCGACAACTCTGAATACGGTTTACAGAATGAATTTGCAGACTCTTGAGAGCGAGGTGCTGATTGACAAGGACGGCTTTGTGAACAGTGCGGTGTTCATTCCCGGTACAAACAAACTGGCTGTTACCGGCAGTGCCGAGGCTTTTGGCGGGGTTGGGAAGAACCTGTCTGACGACATGATTCCCAACAGCTATGACATTCAGTTGTTCGTATTCGACATTCCGACAAAGAAGGTTGAGGCCGTAACAAAAGATTTCAATCCTTCAATCAACTCGGTGGCTCCTTCAAAGGCGGATAACATGCTGTACTTCACCGCGCAGAACGCTGATTCTGTCAGTTTGTACCGTCTTGATTTGAGGAACGGCCGAATACAAATGATTGACCAGCCTTGCGAGGTGATAACGTCGTTCGGACTGTCGTCGTCGGGCTACACCTTATTATATTATGGTACCGGGGCGTGCACATCCGATCGTTTGTATAGTCTCAATACAAGAAGCCTGAAGGTCATCACACTTGAGGAACTCAATGCGGATCGGATGAGCGAGATTAAGATAGGGGAGTGCAGGCCGCTTAGTTTCAGAAGCAAGAATGGTTACCAATTGACGGGACATTATTATTTGCCGGCGGACTTCGACCCTTCCAAGAAATATCCTGTTATTGTACACTACTATGGTGGCTGCTCTCCGACCGCGCGTCGTTTTGGGAACGGCACACACTATCCGGCTCATTATTGGAACGCCCTCGGGTACGTCGTGCTAATAGTAAATCCGCGTGGAGCCTCCGGCTTCGGTCAGGAATGGGCCGCGTTTCATGTGAATACAGCGGGAGAAGGAATCGCCGAGGATATAATCGAGGCTACTCAGTATTTTATTGACAACAACACTTGGGTCAACGCCGATAAAATAGGTTGCGTCAGCGCGTCGTATGGAGGATTTATGACGCAATTGCTGCTTACAAAGACCGACTTGTTCGCCACTGGAATCTCACATGCCGGCATCAGCGATCATACCAGCTATTGGGGCGAGGGTTATTGGGGATACAGCTATAGTGAGACAAGTATGGCGAACAGCTACCCATGGACTCGGAAGGACCTGTATGTGGACCGTTCGCCGCTTTACAATGCCGACAAGATACACAAGCCGATATTGTTCACACATGGCACGGCGGACACAAACGTCCCTATAGGTGAGTCAATTCAGATGTACACCGCGCTCAAGTTGCTTGGAGTTCCGACCGCCTTCGTGATGGTTGAGGGAGAAAACCATGGAATCATGGACTACGCAAAACGCCAGAAGTGGATTAACACGATGGTGGCGTGGTTTCAAAAATACCTGCAGGATGACGATTCGTGGTGGAACGCAATGTACAGTCATAAAGATTTGTAAGGATCAGTCTTGAATCTTAGTTGACTGTAAGTGTCGACTTGTCTGGGAACTCTTTCCAGCGGTAACCATAGATATCGTAACAGTCGTTGACAATGACGAACACGTTGGGGTCGATTTCAGAAATACATTTGGTGATGATGTCGACCTCATGTTGTCTTACTACCATCATCAGCGTGTCTTTGTCCCGCTGTGTGTACAGGCCGTGTCCTTTCAACACTGTGGCCGTGCGGTCGAGCCGCTTAAGGATGAATTCTTGCATCTGCTTTGAGTCGGCTTCGGTCACGATAAACAGCAACTTGGTGTTTTTGCTACCCGATATGACGTAGGAAATGGTTTGCGATGTTATGTATATGCATATAAGCGAATAGCCTGACAACCGCCAACTATGTTCGCTTGGAGCGTCTGTTCCTATTCCCATTCCGATGACCAACAGGCCGAACAGTACGACTGCCCCGTCGGTACCCATCAGGGCGTTGGAGAATTTCACGTGACAGTATTTGCGAATAAGCATTGCCACAATGTCTGAACCCCCGGATGTGGCGTTGCAGCGGAAGATGATGCCTTCGCCGACACCGATAAGCACCGGTCCAAGTACGGCGGCGAGAATCAGGTCGTTCGACAAGTCGAGGTAACCTCCGCACAGTTTGGACGGGTCGAGCCTTTGCAATGATTCCGTATCAGGATATGAAAGGGTGGACAGCAGGTTCATCAGAAAAGGTGTGACCAAAGTCGCCGCAAGTGTCTTGATGCCGATGTTCTTCCCGAGAAACAGGTATGAGAGGATGAGCAGCGGAATTGAAATCATGTATCCAAATGTTCCTACTTGTATGGAAGGGAACAAGGAATGCAATACTATACTTGTACCGAACACTCCGCCGGGTACTAATTTGTAAGGGTTAATGAATATTACGAACGCTACCGACACTATAAAGCATCCGATAACAATGCCAACATAGTCTAATATCTGCCTTTTCATCGATTACAGTGGATTCAAACAAGTACGACTTACCTTGTCTGGCAAGTCGTACTCTATGATTATTAGTGAAGAATCAATTCTCAAACATATAGAGGAATGTGGCTATTCCTCAAGCGCGGGCTTACGCTCTCCCTCAATTTCAAGTTTGAACTTGATTTCCACCTTTGCTGTACCGCGTAGGTTCACGATGTTGTAAAGTATGGCTGTGAGCCGCACCCTTTTGCCCGCCAATACCGGAATGCCGAACTTCATCTTGTCCATGCCGTAGTTGACAAGCATCTTTATGTTCTTGGCTTCAATAATTTGCTCGTACAGATAAGGCAAAAGTGAAAGAGTGAGATACCCATGTGCTATGGTGGACTTGTATGGGCTTTCCTTTTTAGCGCGTTCTACGTCGACGTGTATCCACTGATGGTCGAGTGTGGCATCCGCAAAGAGGTTGATACGCTCCTGTGTTATTTCAAGCCAATCTGACTGACCTAATTCTTTGCCGAGATATGCGGCAAATTCATCGTATGAGCTAACAGTAATTAATGCCATAGTTTTTTACTTGATTGATTTATTTGCAAAGTTACAAATTATTGCACAAATCAAAAAACCTTTATGCAAATTTATTTTTGTTTTGTTTCTCAACTTATGTTGAAATGTGCCAATAACATAGTTGTAAGCTGTCAAACATGTCATATTCACGATCATTCGACGATTTTAGGCTCTAAATACTCAAATAGTTTTTGGTTGTCTTTCAATGCCTGTACGCTGATTTCAGGAATCTCCGTCTTGTCCCAGTTTGCACCCCATGCTTTGAACGGTTCTCCTTTAGGCTCGTAATAGCGCAACTTGTATGTGCCCAATGGCAGTGGTGGAAATTCCATGACGAAGGCCACCCAGTCGCCGGCGTTGCCTTTGAGCATGAACAGTCGGTTGAAAGGCAGCCCCTGTATGTTGCGTATCCTGTATTCCTGCTGTGTGGCCTGGTCGGTCAGGATTATCTGGTCGGAGAACCGGAAATATTCCTGGTTCCAATTCAGTTCGAACGCCATTGCAAGGTATGTGGCGTCTTTTGTCCTCCATATTGCCATTTCGTTGTCGTGTTGGCGTGGCAGGATTGTGTGGGCGCCGGTGTATACATCGTAAGTGTCCATGTTGTTCGGATCGTAATCCGATTTTTTCTCAACTATATATGGAACGTGGAATGTAGGCTTTTTATCATATTCCAAGGCGGCGTCTTCGGTGAGAGGTATAGCAATGTCCCCCATGAGATTCCAACGTGGTATACCATGAATCTTGATCAACTTGGTGGACTTTGGCAGTTCTGGAAACTCCACTGCGAAATCAAGTACCAGGTCCTTGGCTCCTGCCAAACAAATGTGGGTGTTCCATAATCTTTTGTCGTATGTGCCGCGTGGCTTGTAATGGATTCCAGTTCCCATGTCAACTATTGCAGTCTGATCGCCTCCAATCCAGAAGCCTTTCAAGGTGTCACCAATTAGTTCTGCGCCACCTCCACTATGCATGAGATAGTGTGTGTCGTAGAGCCAGCTGTCTTTGGAGAGATAAAGATGCAGAACAGTCTTTCCTTTTTCTCTTACAAGTTGCCATGGATGGAAATTAGACCTTCCTTCAATTTTGATTTTCTCCCAGTCTTCATGACTCACTACTTTCATGTTTGTCACCCAAGTCAGTGATGGATCGCCTGTTGTGTTGTTCTTTTCGTTATGTGTCGGGACGTATGTATGGTTGACATCATAGCTTGAGGCGATGACTTGTTTTTGTGCGTATAAATTTGCGGTAAGGCAGAAGGTTGCGGCAGCGCACAATGCCGTATGTTTGATTATGTTGATTTGAATATTCATAAGATTATTATTTATGTGATTGGACATTTGTTCTTTTGTCAATAGGTTGATACTGACTTAAGACTTGTGACTCTTGCAGTTCAGCTACTCTACCACTTCGGTCTCAACATATTCGAATTGTTTTTGATTGTCCTTAAGTTGCTGGACGTACAAGTCGCGTATGTCTGTGGCACTCCAATTGGCTCCCCATGCGCTGAACGGCTCTCCTTCCGGTTCGTAGTAGTTCAGTCGGTATGTTTCCAAAGGCAGTGGCGGGAACTCCATGATGAAGGCTACGCAATCGCCAACATGACCTTTCAGCATGAACAGATGGTCAAGCGGAATCCCCTGTATCTTGCGTATAGGGTATTCAATGCCTGTCATTCTGTCTTTTAATGTGATTCGGCGTGAGAAGCTGAAGTACTCTTGGTTCCAATTCAGTTCGAACGCTACTGCGAGGTATGTGGCATCCTTCGTCCTCCAAAGTGCCATTTCTTTGTCTTTCATGCGTGGCTTGATTGTGTGCGCGCCTGCGTATACGGCGTATGTGTCCATGTCGTCGGGGTTGTAATCTGGTTTTTCCGTCTCGACGAGTTGTGGTATATGGAATGTAGGCTTTTCGTCGTATTGGAATTGTTCGTCTGTCGAGAGGATGATGGTCGTGCCTCCTCTTAAGTTCCAGCTTGGTACACCGGTGATTCTTATCCGTTTTGTGGATTTTGGCAGTTCGGGAAACTCGATAGGGAAGTCGAGAATCCGATGTCTGCGTCCTATGATATCGAAGTGGGTGTTCCACAAGCTGTTATCATAAGTTCCCCGTGCTTTGTAATGGATTCCTGTCTCCATGTCAGTGATCGATGTCTCGTCGCCTCCGAGCCACAGATTGACCAGGGAGTCTTGAAAATCGGTTACTTCCTGGTTCGCACGCCAAATGTTATCGCCTTGTGTCAGATAGCAGTGCAGTACGGTTTTCCCGTTCTCCCTGACAAGTTGCCACGGAGTTGTGTCGTCGAGCCTGTTTGGCTTGATCTTAAACCAATCTTCGTCACTTACGACGTTCATGTCTTTGACCCATGCATGACCAGGCACGCCTGCCTTGCCGCCATTCTCGACTCTTGTTGTCGTGATGTATACGTGATTAATGTCGTTACTTGAGGCGATGACCGTTCCTGTCGCCTCCTGGGCTGTGGCATTTGTAGCCAACATGAGTCCTGCGGCAGCAAAACACATTCTCCCAATAGTTTTCAGTAGAATCTCCATAAGATTGTAATTTATAAGATTAAACGTTTTGATATTTAGTAAAGGACAGTGTCCTGTCTCCTTTTTCAGTAGGTAGTATTATTGATCGGTTACAAATTTAGTGATTTTTTATGTAATGGAAAAATATTATTGGGAAAATATTGTAATTCTTTGCGATAAGGTAACGATTGGACATTGTGGAAATATAAAAACTAAAAAAGCCTGCCACCAGTTTGGGCGGCGGGCTTTTACGCTTGCGGACTTCTGTTATCCGTTATTCCGGAACTACGAGTTTGTAGCCTTTGCCATGAACGTTGATGAGTTCGACATTTGGATCGTCTTTCAACAGCTTGCGCAATTTTGTGATATATACATCCATTGAGCGTGCGTTGAAATAGTTGTTGTCAACCCAAATGGCACGCAACGCATAGTCACGTTGCAGCAGTTCGTTCTGTTTGCTTGCGAGGAGTTTCAATAAGTCTGATTCCTTTGTCGTCAGTTTCGCATGTTTGTCACCGATCGAAAGGATCTGCTTCTTTGAGTCAAATGTAAAGTTGCCGATGTGGAACGTAGACATGTTAGTGCTTTTCTTTCCCCTGACACGGCGCAGAATGGCTTCAATACGGAATACCACTTCCTCCATAGAGAACGGTTTTGTAATGTAGTCGTCGGCTCCGAGTTCAAATCCCTGCTTCACATCGTCTTTCAATGTTTTTGCCGTCAGGAACATGAACGGCACCTCAGAGTTGATTTCACGGATTTTGTAAGCAAGAGTAAATCCGTCCATCTTTGGCATCATGACATCGAGGATGCACAGGTCGAATTTCTTCTCTTGAAAAGCTTTGTAGCCTTCTTCTCCGTCTACACACAATTCCACGTTGTAACCTTTTGCCTCCAAATACTCACGGAGCAACATTCCCAGGTTTTCATCATCTTCGCATAACATTATGCGAGCGTTTTCAATTTTCTCATCCATAGTTGTATTGTTTTGTTTGTTATTATAATATGCTGTTCTTATTCAATAATTATCAGACCAATGGCATTTTGATAATGAATTTGGTACCTATTCCGAGATCGCTTTCAACCGCTATGGTCCCTTTCATTTCCGTTATTATCTTCTTCACGTAGGCAAGTCCGAGCCCGAATCCTTTTACATCGTGAAGGTTGCCTGTATGCACTCTGTAGAATTTCTCAAAGATTTTCTTCAAGTCGTCCTTTTTAATGCCTATTCCGTTGTCTTGTATAGATATTAGCAGCTTGTCGTTTTCGTTCCATGACGACACTTTCAGTTCGAGGGAGGTGTCTTGCCGGCGGTATTTCACTGCGTTGTCCATAAGGTTGAATATGACATTCGTGAAGTGCATGTCGTCTACATAAATGCGACTTTCAGTGGCGCGCAGGTCGGATATGATTTTGCCTCCGTTTTTCTCCACCTTGAGAGTGAACGTGTGGATAACCCCGGCTATGAGTTCGTTCGCGTCGACTTCTTGCAGGTTGAGGCGCGCCTTCTGGTTCTCGTACATTGACAGTTGCAGAACCTTTTCCACTTGGAATCTCAGGCGCTTGGTCTCGTCGTAGATTGTCTCCGACAGCCGCTTGACCATCTTCTCGTTCTTCGGCACGGAATCGTCACAAAGCATTTGCGCTGCTAATGATATACTTGATATTGGAGTTTTGAACTCGTGCGTCATATTGTTTATGAAGTCGTTTTTCACTTCTGTCAGTTTTTTCTGCCGGAACACTAATATTAACGTAACGATGAATGTGATGAGCAATATCGCGGTGAACACGAGTGAAGGCATGAGGAACCAGATAGAGTGATGTATGATTGTCGACATAAACGGGAAGTGCACTTTCAGTATTGCCATCTTTTGCACTGGACCGTTCTTGAATATGGTCTCGGTGTATGAGTATTCTTCTCCCTCGGTATCGTAGTCCGGGCATTGGTAGACTAATGTCTTATTGTTGGAGTATACAGAGAAATGGTAGGAAATGTCGATACCATTGTTCATCAGCTCTGTCTTGAGAATCTGATCCAACTGCCTGAAGTCGATACGTTCCTTTAATGGACGGTCGCTCGCAGTGTAAATCATGCTATAGACCACTTCGTCTATCAATTTCTTCTGACTGTCGTAGCGGTCCTTCATGATTTCCTGCAATGACTTTGATTTCCCATAGCGGTCTCTTTTCATGTCGTTGAAAGGCTTTGCCTTGCCTGTGAGCCCGCTTGACCGCTTGGTGAAGTACTTGTCGGAAAACGTCGCATTGGCCTGGTTCTCGTTGAAATCAACCTTCTCGCCGGAGGTGGTTGTTTGATGCAGTTGTGATGAAGTTGTATCTGTGCCGATTGTTGTGGAGTCGCTTACGGTACCTTCAAATGCAGCCGCTCCCTGTTCCAAGTATTTTGTAGCCTCCGCCATCTCTATTTGGTGGGCTGTCTCGCTCAGGCTTTGTTGCACCGATTCATCGAAGTGCATTTTACGTAGTTTCATAACTTCTTCCACGTAATACACTTGAAGTGCAAGCAAGCATACGAACGATATGCTCATTAAGATTGATAATACGATGATGGTACTTTTCTTCATTTGCTTTCGATTTCTTTTTCAAAGTAACGACAATTTATTTGTAAATGATAAAATGACAGGCTAATATATAAAATAAAATATAAAAAAAGAGTCAACTATTAACATTTGTTGACTCTTTGATTGTCGTTTTATAAAGTTTAACCTTGTTTACTAACCGTAATGACTTATGTTAATCAATCTTGCAGTTTGTAATAGGCTCAATGTAGCATACAGTCGATATCAATCTTCGTCTTTGTTCTGAGCTTCGAACTCTTTGACGAGTTGTTGCTGTATGTCGGTTGGAACAAGTTCGTAGTTTGAGAACTTCATTGAGAACGACGCCCGTCCACCTGTAATTGAACTCAATGTGGTTGAGTAGCTTGCCATTTCTTTCAAAGGAATCTTTGCCGTCAGCGTGTCGTATCCGTTGCTGCTTTCGCTACCCATGATCATGCCGCGTCGTCCTTGCAAGTCGCTCATCACGTCGCCCATCTTGTCGCTTGGCGTAATGACTTCGACATCATAAATTGGCTCAAGCAACTTAGGGCCTGCGTTCTTGAACGCCTCACTGAAGGCGTTGCGTCCAGCCAACATGAATGAGAGTTCGTTAGAGTCTACTGGGTGCATTTTTCCGTCGTAAACGATCACTCTGACATCGCGGGCATAGCTGCCTGTAAGAGGTCCTTGCTCCAAACGGCTCATCACGCCTTTCAGTATGGCAGGCATGAATCGTGTGTCGATTGCGCCTCCAACGACTGAGTTGTAGAATACGAGCTTGCCTCCCCATTCGAGGTCGATTTCCTCTTTGCTCTTGATGTTCATCTTGTATTCCTGTCCGTTGAACTTGTAGGTCGTCGGCTCTGGCATTCCCTCTGAGTAAGGCTCGACAATGAGGTGCACTTCGCCAAACTGTCCTGCACCGCCTGATTGTTTCTTGTGACGATAGTCGGCACGGGCTGCTTTGGTAATTGTCTCACGATAAGGTATTTTCTGCTCACCATAAACGATCTTGATTTTCTCGTTGTTCTCAAGTCTCCATTTAAGTGTGCGCAGGTGGAACTCTCCTTGTCCTTTAACCAATGTCTGTTTGAGTTCTTTGCTTTGTTCGAGAACCCAAGTAGGATCTTCTTGTGCCATTTTTTGTATGGCGGAGATCATCTTCTCTGTGTCTGCCTCGTTTTCAGCTTTGATTGAGCGTATATACTTAGGATCTGGATATTTCACCAAATCGAATTTCCAATCACAATCTTTACCAACCAGTGTGTTGCCTGTCCTGACATCCTTCAGTTTGGTCGTACATCCTATATCGCCTGCGACCATTTCGCTGACTTTTTCACGATTGGCGCCTGCGCATACAAAGATTTGTGCTATACGTTCCTTGCTGCCGCGGTTGGAGTTGGTCAGGTCGTCTCCTTCATGAACGGTACCACTCAGCACCTTGAAGTATTGTACTCCACCGATGTGAGGCTCGTTTGCGGTTTTAAAGAAATACAATGCCGTCGGACCATCTGGGTCTGGTTTTACTATATCGCCGTTGGTGGCTTGTACAGGTGGCATTTCGTCAACGAATGGCACTACATTGCCAAGGAACTCCATCATGCGCCTTACACCCATGTCTTTTACTGCGCATACACAGAATACGGGGTAGATGCTGCGTGTCGCAAGACCTTCGCGTATTCCTTGCCGGCATTCATCCTCTGTCAGTTGCTCGCTTTCAAAGAACTTCTCCATCAGTCCCTCGTCGTTCTCTGCGGCAGCCTCTACGAGCTGGCGGTTGAGTTCCTTTGCTTTCTCCATCTCTTCTGCGGGAATGTCTTCAATGATTGGGGCTCCTCCTTCTGGCTTCCATGAATATTTCTTCATTAGGAGTACGTCAATGAAGGAATTGAAATTCGGTCCTTCGTTGAGAGGATACTGCACTTGGACTATTTTATTCCCGTATAGTTCGCGCAACTGTTCAATACAGTTGTGGTAGTCGCATTTCTCGTTGTCGAGCTGGTTTATTAGGAATATGACAGGCTTGCCAAGCCTCTCAGTGTAGCGGAAATGGTTCTGTGTGCCGACTTCCACGCCTGCGGCTCCGTTAATAAGCAAAACGGCTGTGTCGGTTACTGTCAATGCCGCCATTGACGCTCCAACGAAGTCGTCGGAACCCGGACAGTCAATGAAGTTCAGTTTTTTCCCGTTGTATTCAGTATGGAATACGGTTGAGAACACGCTGTATCCATACTCTTG
>CAZHZH010000073.1:0-13764 GCA_964537205.1 uncultured Bacteroidaceae bacterium | reverse complement strand
GAACGACACTCCGCGTTCGCTTGAATACTTCTTGAAGGCGGAGGAGACGGCGGAGGACGAGGATGATTGTGATTCTGTGATGCTGAAAAACACGTTTTCCAACTTGTCCTACCTGTACTACACCAATATGCTTGACAGAGCCGACGCATATAGTTATGCAGTGAAAGAATATAACATATCAAGACAGATGGGTAAAATGGATTTTGCCTGTCTCATGCATTACGGCGAATCCTTGTTTGCGGTCGACGGTGTGGAGCAGGCCCACAAAATATATACATATATTGTAGACACCATATATTCGACTCCCCAATTATGTGACAATGCTGCCGCATTGGCGAAGATGGAGAATAATATTCAGACATTGTCGTGCCTGCTCAGAAATTTGTCTATGATGAAAGATACCGCCAACGCAAGAAAATGTTCAAGTCTGCTTGAGAAGACTGGCATAGGATATGAAAGCAATTATGTATGTCAGGCGTATGGGTATTATTACGACTTGCTGGGTGAGGCGGACTCAAGCATATATGCTTTCAAACACGTGCTTGCCCAAGAGGACAACCAGCTTAACAGATACGCTGTTGCGGAGGTTCTGTTCAAGATTTACCAACGACTCGGACAAACGCAGGAGGCAATGAAGTATGCGGCAATGTATGTGTCGCTGAGTGACACCCTTGACCTTGGATTACGTCAAAAGCAGTCATTCACCACTCACAACAGGTTCCGGTATAACCGCGACAAGAACGAAGAGCGACGCATAATGGATGAGAACACTAATCTATGGATTTCCATAACTATCTTCATCGTTGTGATTTTTGCCCTCGCGGCGTTTCTGATGTATAGAAAACATAAGCGTGACAGACAGGCGAAGGAGCAGACAAAGGAAACACAAAGACTAAAGGAGGAGGTGCACAATCAACAAGAGGAAAATGCGCAGCTGAAAATGGAGAAGGAGCAAAGTGATAAAGAGTCGGACAAAAGGGATGAGCAATATAGAATCTTGTTCAATATGCGGCAACAGAGTGTAAACGACGGGGTTTCAAAGGAACTTCTGGAAATGTTGCACGAGGCGAGTGACAAAGGCTTGCAGATTACGAGCGAACAGCAAAGCCGGGTTTTTGAAGTCGTCAACTCTGTTTACCCGCTCTTTGCACAGAAGATGTTGAAGGACAGGAAAAGGTTTTCCGAAAAACAATTCCTTATATGCTATCTGATGCGTTTGGGATTGTCGAAAAACGATATACACAACCTTACCAATGTGTCGAGGTCGACTATATGGCGGTGCTTCAGGACTTTTAGTTGGGCCAAGCCATAAGTGTAAGAGTGTGAGGAATGTTCGCAGACCAACTTAAATGTCCTTAACCTTTATAAGGTACTCTGCTATCTGCACCGCATTGAGCGCCGCTCCCTTTTTGATTTGGTCGCCTGAAAGCCAGAATGTAATGCCATTGTCGTTTGCCAGGTCTTTGCGCACTCTGCCAACGTAAACGTTGTCTTTGCCAGCTGTATACAAAGGCATAGGGTATGGCAGCCCTTCCATAGTCTCCTTGCTTGGGTCGGGATTGGCTTTCGCCCCCACAAGTGAAGGATCGTCGACGAGGGTCACCCCGTCGGCTGCGGCGATTGCCTTTTTAGCCTCTTCCACGGATATAGGGCGTTCTGTCTCTACCCACACGGCTTCGCTGTGAGCCCTAAGCGACGAGATGCGCACACACATGGCGGAACAACGAGCGTCGGTATGCATGATTTTCCTGGTCTCGTTGAACATCTTCATCTCTTCTTTTGTGTAGCCGTTGTCTTGGAATACATCGATCTGTGGAATCACGTTGTAAGCCAACTGGTATGCGAATTTGCTGACTACAGGTTCTTTTGACTCGGCAAGCGCCTTGTATTGCTCTTGCAACTCAAGCATTGCCGACGCGCCAGCTCCACTTGCACTTTGATATGATGCAACGTGAATACGCTTGATGTGCGACAGCTTCTCGATTGGCTGAAGTACTACGACCATCATGATTGTTGTGCAGTTGGGATTGGCTATAATGCCACGGGGACGATTGAGCGCGTCCTCGGCATTACATTCGGGAACGACCAAAGGGACATCATCGTCCATGCGGAACGCGCTTGAGTTGTCAATCATGACCGTTCCGTATTTTGTAATGTCTTCAGCGAATTCCTTTGATGTGCCGGCACCAGCTGAGGTGAACGCGATGTCAATGCCCTTGAAATCGTCGCCGTGCCTCAAGAGCTTCACTTCATATTCCTTCCCACGGAATGTGTATTTGCGGCCCGCACTACGTGTTGAGCCAAACAAAACCAAATCATCAACTGGAAAGTTCCTCTCATCCAATACTCTGAGAAATTCCTGTCCGACTGCGCCACTTGCGCCAACAATTGCTACTTTCATGCCTTATTTTGTCTTATATGCTTTTTGTTTATGAGGCAAAGGTACGAATAAAATCATAACACAGAAGATACCACTACAAAAAAATGTTTGAGTACTCATACTATTCTGAACTTAATGGCGATAATGCGCTTATTGGATTGCACAAGACGCTGTTTATTTGCCGACTTTCAGGCTGAATGCGTATTCTTGTTTGTTCGCACCTGTGTATGTGCCGGCGAAAGTCTCTCCATCGTATTTGCCCTCGAATATTCCAGTTTGTTTCCCTTCTGAATCGTACTCATAAAGGGTCAGGTACGGATCTTGGTAATTGCCCGTCAGATTCTGCTCTGACGATGCGTTCTTGTCGTAGTGATAAATGCCGGAAACGTCGCCATTGTCGTTGAAGTGTATGTTCATAGTCATCGCATATTGGCTGCCCCCGAGAATTCCTTTAAGTACGGCGTGTCCGTTGGTACTTTGCTTAGATGTCTCCTCCTTTTGGATCTCCTTCGGCGTAAGTGCCAAGCTGTCGGGTTCGTATATTGTTGTGTCGTCGGTTTGTGTGTATGTCGTGTTGTTGGCCTCGATTGCGCCTTTAAGCCCTTCGTTGAGTAGCGAAAAGCATCCAATCACAATGCCTCCGGATATAAGCAAAACCAGTATGACGACTGTAAGACAGCCGATGAGACAGCCCTTCCACCATGGCGTGCCTGTCTTCGGGTGGTAATCATTTCCGTATTTGTTCTTCTTGCAGTGGCAATCCTTTTCCGCATGAGACTCTGGTCTGGCAACCTCTTGTTGTGCGTTTTCTTGGCTTGAACCGGCCGGCTTGCCTTCTTGCGTGTCTTGCGCTTTATTTATGGGGCAGCCACATGACGGGCAGCGGGTGGCCAAGTCGGATACCATATTGCCACATTCAGGACACTTTATCAACATAGTCGTTTTTTAAAAAAGTTAGATAATTGGATTTAATGCCTTTGACGACGTACGGACACTCTTGGCTGACTGCTGGATGAGGATTTGCTTGATGATTTGGAAGTCTTCTCCGCCTTGGTAGTTGTCCTTGCGGTGGTTCGTGATGAAGTCGTCCGTGTCTTCTTTGCCTTCTTGGCGGCGGCTTCTGCCGCTGCGATGGAATCTTGCCTTGCAAGTTCGGCGGAGTCAACAGGAGTGACCCATATATGTTGTTCAAAGTCTTTCATTTCTTTTTCAATGCGATTTTGCTCCTTTACAAGGGCGGTGTCGCTTGTCGCGGTTTGCGCAAGTGTCTTGCCCTGCATGTTCGTGGTCATGTAAATGGTTCCCTTGTACTTGTTGGTGTCGAAGAAGTCCGCCATCGACATTGTAGCGGCATTGTTGATGTTGCTGATCATGACCATGTGCTGGCTTAGATACGGCTCGACGTCTTCCAGTTTCACCCAGAACAACGGATATTTGCTTTCGGTGGCGTCGCTCATTGAGAAAATGTCAGCGTTGCGGTGTAAAACAGGGCAGAGCGCAACTACACGGCTATGGTAAGTCGCGGTGTTTTGGTCGTAGTAGCTGCTTTCCTTCACAAAGTAGCTTAATACTTCGGCTGATGGTACGTCGCTCTGTTCTACCTTTATGCTGTTCCCCTCGACAACGTAAGGAATATCATAGCGGTCGAGCATGTCCTTAAAGTGCATACGATTGTCTTTGCTAAAGTTCTCCGTGCCATTGATGTCATATACGTACGCAGGTATCTTGCCGGTGTTGAGCAATTGGAATAGCAGTGTGAAGAGGTTTATACGGTCTTCAGTAGGCTCGATGGGATAGTAGAGGGGGGCATTCTCATCCTTCCTCAGATCGAGTTCGCGATATATGTCGCGCCGCCATACCACTTCCTCTGGCACATTGACTGCGGTAGGGAACATGATACTTGCGCGACTTGTAGTTTGGGCGGTTGGTGTACTGCTCTTCTTGTTGTTCTCCGCAATACGGCTTTTAGCGGGCTGTGCGCTTGCCATAATGCTTAGGCAAATACCAATTACTGCAATTATTGTTTTTCGTCCCATATTGTTTATCCTGTTTTGCATCCTGTTGGTTCGTTTGTTTAGTTAACTATTATTTCCATTGCGGTCGGTAGCACACGCTCGATCCCATCGGGCCCGATTGCGTGTACACGGGAGATATAAAAACGGCGTCCGCGTGTCAGTCTGCGGAACATGTTGCGCTGCCGTTCTGTGAAGTCTGTCGACTTAGACACCTCGGGTATGGCGTTTCCCATGGAGTCGAAGAACGTGGCTTCGAACGACACGACCTGGAAGTTGATGTCGAGCAGTCCGTCATCTATGGCGGCGCTTATTCCCTTTGCGTTGAGAAGCACGGTCTTACTGATAGGCGTACCGCCCTTGTAGCGGTTCTCGTTACCTTCTGCGTCTTTGTAACTTATATATGCGGTAGGGTCAGGCAGTTTCCTTACGTGAAACGTGTATTTCCCCATTTCCTGCTGGCGTCCTTCGTTTTGTGCGGTGACAGTTATAACGACATCCTCGCCCACCTTTGAAGGAACAGCCACATACTGACCGTCACTTTTCTTTGTGAGCGTGCCTCCTGTCATCGTCGCGTTGATTTTGTTTGCAGGAACTCCTGGCACGCTGACGCTGATAGGGTTCTGATAGCCGGCGTAAAGCATGTTCATGAGTGTGGCCGACACGGTGGCAGTAGGCTCGACTACGGTATATGGTTGTGAGAACTCACGCCTTATTGTCTCACCACCGCCGTTGTGCATCAGCAGGTAGCCTTTGAGAGTGAATTCTCCAGTGGAATTGCATATTGTCTCATAGCGTCCATTGCTTGACTTTAGCAGGGTGTTACCAATGTATATGTCTGGACGTGCCGTTGTGTCGACTGCCGCCATAATGATTTGAGCGGAGAATGTGCCTCCCCTGACGACTGTTTGCGAAGTCGGGATGACGTATGCGTTGATTTCGTTGACTCTCACATCCTTTATGTCGATGTTTGCGACCAGTTGGTGCAGTACGGCTCCTTCTGCGTTCCTTATGTCGTTTTGAAGTTTAGAGAGCAACGTGACAGATGCGATGACCGGTGTGTTCTCAAACATATATTCTTGCCAGTTTTTCCCAAGAAGCCTTCCTTTCGCAGGTACGGAGGTGGAAAGATTGTCGGCGATAATCCGCTTCATGTTTTTGTCATTAATCATTTTGACTATACTTTCGCGATAGTGGTTGATGGCTGAATATAGTCTTTTCCCCTTTCCTATCCCCGGTGCGAGCATAACGTGAGTGGCGGCTTCCAGGTTCTCCTTATTATTTATATTAAGGATGTCGCCATCGCTGCCGTCGGCTTCGCGCACAATGTCCCATTTGAGGCTTTCCGCAAACTGATATAAAGAGTCGGATTTGGATTTCACGAGTTGGGCTTTGTCGTACCATTGCTTTGTTTTCTCCGGATTAGTTTTCATGGCTTCGTCCAAAGTCTTGTATATAGCCTCGTTTTGAGAAGAAGAGTTCTCTTTAGTGCGGTTTAGTCCCTCGTCGACAAGCGAGAACCCGTTGAGAACGTCTGAACTGATGTTCAACGCAAGCATTGCCATCAGTACGACGTACATCAGGTTGATCATCTTCTGACGCGGTGATAGTTTTCTCTTTCTTATTGCCATGCCTTGTTCCTTTTATTCGTCTTTTGCGGGGTTTCCGGCTATGTTCACTTTGAGAGCGTCGACCATGCGGGCATATACTTGGTTGAGTTCTTCGAGTTGTGCGGCAAGCTTGGTGGTTTGCTCGTTGACTTTGTCGATTGTGGAACTTTGTGTTCCTACGCTGCGAAGCTGCATTTCATAGAAGCGGTTGATACCCGTGAGCGTACGGTTCATGTTCTCCATTTCTTCCGAGTCGCGGGTAAGGCGTGCGGATTGTTCTGCGACCTTCTTTAGTGTTTCGGTAAGTTCCTTTAGTTGTTCCACATATTTCTGAGTCGCTTCCTGCATCTCAGGCGGCATTCCTGCGAACTGTGGTGAAGACATGAGTGGAGATGATTCGATGGCTCCCGCAAGCTGCGTAGCGTCGATGGCTGTACTGTTGCCTCCTGCCTCCGTGTGCTGTGAACCTTCTGCCCCGCCGGCAATAGCTTGTGAACCACTACCACCACCAATGATGATAGTCCCTCCTGAAGGGATGTTGCCTTCAATGACCACGGTTCCGTTGCCTGTTGCCGCAGTGCCCGTTTCTTCTTCCTGCGTATTTACAGGAGCTTTCCCGTCTTCATCATAAGGCCGTTCGAAGCCGGCAAGGAAAAACACGAACACCTCCGTTCCCATACCAAGGAAAAGCATCAGGTCGGCGCCCGCTATGTGTGTTAGTTTGAACAATGCGCCGAGGATGACGATTGAGGCTCCCCAGCTGTATGCGTAGTTCAAAAACATCTGACCTGGTCTGCTATCCATCCAGATCTGCATTTTCGCTATTATATTTTTCTTCTTCTTAGCCATTCTTATATTGCGTTTAAGGGTTGGTTCGTTTAAATTTCTGTCTTCATACGATTCGGAATATGAGACCTGTTATCTGTTCTTTTGCTTTGTCGCAGTTCCGACCTGTGTCCGAACGCATCTGAAACCGATAAAGGACCTGCCTACGTTTTGGTACTCGGAAGTGCGCCAGGCGGATTTTATGAAACTCTCAGGGTCTTTCCATGATCCTCCGCGCACAGACTTCTTCTTTAGGGCGTATGGGTCTTCTTTGGCGGCGTTGTAAGTTAATGTCGGGTTCATGTCACTCATTGAGAGTATGCCAGCCTCGGTATAGACGGTCGATGTCCATTCTGCCACGTTGCCTGCCATGTCGTACAGGCCGTTGGAATTGGCAGAGTAAATTCCCACCTTTGATGTTATGAGGTTGCCGTCTTTCGTATAGTTGCCGCGGTCGGGTTTGAAATTGGCGTAGTAGCATCCCTTGTCACTTTTTACATCTTCGTTCTCCCATGGCAATTCGTTTCCGTCCTTTCCTCTCGCCGCATATTCCCATTCGGCTTCAGTCGGGAGGCGGTACCGCTGGACGAACTTGGCGTTTCCACCAAGTCCGCGCATCAAAAAGTCCGTACGCCAATTGCAGAATGCGTTGGCCTGCTCCCAATTGACTCCGACCACTGGATACTCGTTGTAGTTCGGATGGCTGAAATACAGGCGCATGTATATTTCGTTTTCTGCGTTTTGGAAGTCGTTTATCCAACATGTGGTGTCGGGGTAAATGTTTACAATATACGTATTGACAAAGTCCCACATGCTTGAGAGCGGACGTGTTATGGTTTCCCTGTGTATGACGCCTTCGTCGTCGATGTATGCGGTGTCTTTTGAAATCATGACCACTTCGTTCGGATCGGTAGTGTAATCTGTATTAAGATTTCTTTCTTCCGGATTAAGCCTGTACTTGCGCTTTGCCGCCATCGCATAGTCGAACGTCTCATATTTGTAATTCATCTGGCTTGCGTCCAGCATCTTTGATCCGTCAAATGGATGGTAGGTATACACACTCTCAAGTATCTCTTGCTCCTCTTCGTCCGGATTTCTCCAAGGGAGTGCTTTTGCCCAATTAAGATGAGGCTTTACAGGGTCTCCGTTCTTGTCTTCCTCAATCCTGTATTCTTCATAGCCGGCATCAGCCAGTCGTTCGCGAATGATAGAGTCGCGTACCCAATAGACGAACTGTCTGTATTTGGCGTTTGTGACTTCGGTCTCATCCATCCAGAAGGCGTCAACTGATATTTCGCGCTCTGGCATTTTCTTTCCCCAAAGGCTGTCGGTCTTGTCTGTTCCCATTTTTAATGATCCCCGCTTGATAAGTACCATTCCGTATGGGGCTGGTTCGCTGATGGAAGTGCCTCCCACTCCGGTAACCTCTCCTCCCGACGCCTCTGCATTGCCTTTCGAGCTAATGCATGACACAACAATTGTAGATAGAATCAAAGTGCTCGCTGCAAATAATTCTTTTCTCATATATTCTCTCGCTTTTATATCCTTTGTCTTTGTTAGCTTCGTTTAAACATTATAAGAATCTTGCGCTTTTATGAAGGTTTTTGCCTTTTTTGAAAAGGTCAAGATTCGTTTTGTAATTAAGTACGATTTCGTGGGAGCCATTCTGTAAGCCGACTCCTTGAGTGTACATTTGATAGGAATAGCCTAACTGAACTCCATGGAAGTAACCGCCTATCATCGCCGTGACGGAAATGTCGGGACTATACCCTACACCTGCGTAGAACTTTCTTGCCTCGTACTCATAAGTGACTTTGCATTGTATATCCTCCCTCCAAGATTGGAAGTCGGATTGCACCATTACGGCAGGCTGTACAGATAATAACGTATTTTTTATCTTAATATTGCTTCCTGCCATAAAATAAAATACGCGGGAGATACTAAGTTCGTTTCTGTCGCCAATATTGATGGTGGGTTTCGTAAGATGTTGTCCAGACAGGCCTATCCATAGTTTTGGGCTGTAATAGTAAATGCCTGCGCCGAGGTCGAAAACCTTTCCGTCGGCTGAAGATGTAGGAAAGGCTGGGTCGCTCGCGTCCTCAAGTATAATGTCGCCGGGGTCTATTGTCTCACTGAGAATGGCTCCTTGTATTCCTAAGGCAATTCTCCCTTTCTCGCCGACCTTCATATTAAACGCATATTGTAGTCCTATTCTTGTCGTTTTGAAAATACCTATCTCGTCGTTAAACAGGTTGATGCCCGCTCCGTGGCGCGGACTAAGGAAGTAAATAGGCATGTTCGCGCCCGCATACATGGTCCGTGGCGCATCGTCATATCCTGCCATTTGTAGTGAGTATGCCAATGAGACATCCAACATTCCGTCTGTTCCTGAAACTGCGGGGTTGAAAAAAGACTTCAAGGTTGTGAAGTCAGAAAACTGCACATCCCACTGAGCGCGTGTTGTTCCAAACATCGAGACGAGCAACGTGAAAGTTATCAGAAATCTTCTTTTCATCTGTTGATATAACTAATTATTAGGCTTTTTATTGCCCGAATCGATGTTTTTATTTAGTTCGGGGTATGATATTCTGGTATGGTATATTGTTTTCAGCCGTTCTTTAAAAATCTCTTTTGCTTCTGAAATGTCTCTGAATGTTATAGGGCAGTTTGTGAAGAATCCTTCCTTCACTTGGCCGTCCACTATTGAATCAACCATGTCGCTGATGGCGTCCTCGGTGTATTCCTTCAAGCTGCGTGATGTCGCTTCCACAGCGTCGGCCATCATGAGGATGGCTTCTTCTTTGGTTTGAGGATTGGGTCCTGGATATTGGAACAACGATTCGTCAACTTCCTCGTCCGGATGCTCGTTTTTGTATGTCACCAAGAAGTACTTTGTCTTGCCTGTGCCGTGGTGCGTGCGTATAAATCCTTTGATTTGTTCTGGCAGATGATATTTTTCGGCGAGTGCAAGTCCGTTGGTGACGTGTGAGATGATGACTTCCGCGCTTTTGATCGGACTAAGGTGCTTGTGTGGGTTGCCTCCCGCTTGATTTTCTGTAAAGAACACGGGACGCTCGAGTTTGCCGATGTCGTGATACAAGGCTCCGGTCCTTACTAATTGAGGGTTTGCGCCGATTTTCTTTGCCACTTCTGATGCCAGGTTCGCCACTTGCATTGAGTGCTGGAACGTGCCTGGCGCCTCCTCCGACATCTTCTGCAGTAGCGGATTGTTTATATTTGACAACTCTATAAGGGTTACGTCGCTAATGAAGCCAAAGACTCTTTCCATGACCCAGAACAGTGGGTAAGTGAAGAGCAACAGCAGCCCGTTGATGCAGAAATAAATGAATATACGACGGTCGAGGTCGTTTATACCCGCTCCGGATGCGAACTCGTACGCGGTATATACGGCCAGGTAGGTCAGAGTGGCTATAAATGCTGTATGGATTATTTGAGACCGCTGTGAAAGTTCGCGTAAATTCAAAATGACCATTAGTCCGGCTATAATCTGAAACAGTATGAATTCGTAGGGGTTTGACAGAGCAAGTGAAATAAGCAGCACCATGCCGACATGGAACGTGAAGGCTGTCCGTGAGTCCATGAATACACGTATTATGATAGGAACCATGCAGCATGGAATGATGTATACGTGGAAAAAGTGGTGGGACACCATCAGGAACGCGGCTATACAGAATATGGCGACGAGTGAGAACAGCAAAATGGCGCATCGGGAATTCTCAAGGTAGTCAACGCGGAAGACAGAAAGGTAGGCTATGAGGAGGGATACAATGAACGCTACGATTGCCACTTGTCCCCACAAAAGTATTGATGATGTCTCTGTGTCTTCTTGCTGCTTGTTGATTACCGCTTCATATGATTTCAGCTTTTGGTATATTTCTTCGGTGACCAGTTCGCCCCTGTCTACGATCTTTTCGTTAACTCTTACAAAGCCCAGACTCGATGTCATCGCGTTGTACTCGCTTTGCAGTTCCTCTTGCGATTTCATCGGCTCGTATGAGAGGTTCTCATTTAACAAGGTGTTTATGTTCAGCTTGCTAATGTCCAAAGGGGAGAATGCTTGTTCATCGTGATGCACGATGAAGTGATACGCCTCGTGCTGGGACATGATCTGACTGAGTGGTACGGCGACGGCTTCATTTCCTTGTATGATCCTTATATAGTTTGTGCCGACGCTTTTCAGGCTGTCATAATCTGTCCCTTTCATGATCCCCCGTTGATAGACGCTGTCTAACATGCTTATCACATGTTTTTTCAGCCTCTTGTCACAGTCCATAGAGCTTACCGTTTCCTTTGCCGCGCTCTCCGCACTGAGGTCGCGGTTGAAGTAAGGCATAAACCCCCGCGCTATACTGTCGCGCTTTGTCGTCAAGGTTGAGTCACTCATTTGTATGTTGAACTTCTGAGTGGATATCATTGTGCCGTAGTGCCAGGGTTGGTTCAACTCGTAGGAATAATTGAATCCGCCCTGGCGTGGAAGGAAATACACTATTATCGCAGTCGTAACTGTGATAATTGCGATTTTCAGCAGAAGTATATTCAATGCGTGATCCTTCTGTTTCCGGATTTTGGTTTTTGTTTTGTGGGTCATTGATAATTTCATAACACAACCTTTTTCGTGATGCAAATTTAATGAATAAATCTTTCTATAGCAAAAAAAGCTTTTCTTATAACGTCTTAAACATAGTTTTTTTATGGAAACGTTGCGTTGTTAATAAAAAATGAGTAACTTTGTCTGCATATATTTGTCGTATGAAATAAATAAGTGTGATATTATGGGTAGCAGCAGTTCTTTAGGTGTGAAATTCCGCTTGATCGTGATGAACTTCCTTATATTTGCGGTATGGGGCGCGTATTTATGTTCACTTGGAGTTTATCTCGCCAATATCGGAATGGGAGCCAATATTGGTTACTTCTTTGCCGTTCAGGGAATCGTTTCGTTGTTTATGCCTGCTTTGATGGGCATTATTGCAGATAAGTGGATTCCCGCGCAAAAGCTGTTGGGAATATGTCATTTGCTTTGTGCCTTGTTTATGGCTGCGGCAGGATATATGGGAATGACTAATGCCGAGCCTTCATTTAATCAGATCTTTTGGCTGTATTCAGCCAGTGTGGCATTCTTCATGCCGACCATAGCGTTGGGCAATTCTGTCTCCTATAATGCGTTGACGAAAGCGGGGCTCGACACTGTCAAGGACTTTCCTCCCATTCGGGTTTTCGGAACCGTTGGCTTTATAATTTCAATGTGGATTGTCGATCTGACCGGATTCAAAGAGAACTATATGCAATTATACGTATCCGCGATTTGGGGATTGATACTTGGTGTGTATGCGTTCACATTGCCCGATTGCCCAGTAAGCAACATGTCGCAAAGCACTTCGATCGTCGACACTTTGGGGCTGCGCGCGTTTGTGCTTTTCAAGCAAAAAAAGATGGCGTTGTTCTTCATCTTCTCGTTCTTGCTTGGTATGTGTTTGCAGGTCACCAATGGTTTTGCCGGTACTTTCCTTGGAGACTTCGGACATATCGACGAATACAAGGATTCATTTGCCGTCCGGCACAATATAATGCTGTCATCGTTATCCCAGATTTCAGAGACTCTGTGTATTTTGTTGATCCCGTTCTTCCTAAAGCGGTTCGGCATTAAGGTCGTGATGCTTATATCCATGTTAGCTTGGGTGCTCAGGTTCGGTTTCTTCGGCTTGGGCAATCCCGGGAGTGGAGTATGGTTGTTCATCCTCTCCATGATAGTTTATGGAGTGGCTTTCGACTTCTTCAATATATCGGGTTCCTTGTATGTGGATTCTGAGACAGATGAGCACATTCGCTCATCGGCACAGGGAGTATTTATGATGATGACAAACGGCTTGGGAGCTACTGTCGGCTCATTCTGCGCTCAAGCTGTGGTCAACAAGTTCGCATATCAATACGATGCTTCAGATCCGGCGAGAATGGAAGGTTGGTCAACTTGTTGGTATATATTCGCGGCATTCGCCTTGGTTGTTGCCATCCTGTTCGCAATCTCATTCCCTTACAAGTATAGCAAGGAGGCTAAATAATTGAATCCAATTTTCCTTATGATACACGTCGTACACTTTGTCCAGTTTTTCTTTGGACTTCCGCATGCCCTTTGCGAACCTCCTTATGAATTTTGGGTTGTCCGTGAAGTCGAACACGTATTGTCCGCCAAGAATATTGAACATGACCGGACGCTTGGACATAAACGCGCCTATGTCTTCAATGTCGAACACTATGTCTAAGTGATACTCTGCCAGCGTGTACCCGTCCGACAGTCCTGAGGAGAACGGGTATTCGAACGCCTCGTCGTCGACAACCGCCCTGTCGCGGTCATGGGCCCAGGTTCCCTGTATGAAATGCCACAGGCTTTCTATCAACGGCGTGACACTGTCAAGGCGCAAAGTAAGCACGGAGCTGCCGGAACACAGGATGTTGAGGAACGGCGACGGCTCAATGTCGGCGTTGGGAAACCCCGCGGTCTCTTTCAGGCTTATGACGAAATAGTACCTGTCGCCGTCCCTGCCGAAGCAATACGTCGGAGAAAGCGGATTGGTGTTGGGGAGCATTGTGTATGCCGGTCCGTACAACCACGGGTAGTAGGTGGCCGCGTCCGGCCTTATGTACTTCCGCATGGCGTCCGGAACCAGCTTCCTGTCCCGTTTAAGGAACAAGGTCATGTCATAGTCGACATAATCAATGTACTTCCTTGACTGCGCATTCAACGCCAACGGCGCGACCGTCAACAAGATGCAAAAAGCAATCCTGTTCATTGTCATTGTCAATATATGTATTGACAGCGACACGGCGATTTTCCTGTTCTTAAGCTTACACATAGTGTACTCGTCATAGTTGTCGGCAAACGAATACATCGCACACAACCATAATATGATTGCTATTAAGC
>CAZHZH010000072.1:0-13857 GCA_964537205.1 uncultured Bacteroidaceae bacterium | reverse complement strand
AGATACATTATGGAAGAAGTTATAAGCAGCATGCAGAACCCCAAAATCAAACAGTTGGTGGCTCTTCAACAGAAATCATCGGAAAGGCGCAAGCACGGACTGTTTGTTGTTGAGGGACAACGTGAGATCCATAATTGCATGGGGTCAGGATTTCGCATTGAGTCTATTTTTTACTGCAAGGAGATTTGCGGAACGGCACCATTCTTCATAAACTATAGAGGCATTCCATTGATTCCTGTATCAAAGTACGTTTATGAGAAAATCGCATACCGACAGGGTACGGAAGGGGTTCTTGCTAAAGTGGAATCCAGATATCTGCGTCTAAATGACATTATATTAAGAAAGAACCCTCTTATCATAGTATTAGAGCGCGTTGAGAAACCAGGCAACCTCGGAGCTGTAATCCGCAGCGCTGACGCCGCCGGAGCTGACGCAGTTGTCGTGTGCGATCCATTGACAGACTTATACAATCCAAATCTCATACGCAGCAGCATAGGAGGAATATTCTCCACACAATGTGTAGCATGTGAAAGCGACGAATGCATCGACTGGCTAAGGCGCAACCATATAAACATACTGACGGCCCAACTGCAGGACTCGAAGTTATACTACGACACTGACATGTCAAAAGCCACCGCAATAGTCATGGGAACAGAATCGGTAGGGTTGACGGATAAATGGCGCGAGGCGGCAGACGAACACATACGCATTCCAATGTTGGGAAAACTCGACTCCCTTAACGTATCTGTAAGCGCGTCCATCCTCCTCTATGAGGCTGTCAGGCAACGGCTAAAAGTCTAAAACATCTTTCTGACACGGTCAATCCCAGCCACCAAGGAGTCAACTTCCTCCTTATTATTATACAATGCGAAGCTGACCCTTACCGTGCCTTCAATGCCAAGTCTACGTATAAGCGGCTCAGCACAATGGTGTCCTGTACGCACGGCAATTCCCAGTCGGTCAAGAAGTGTGCCTAAGTCAAGATGATGTATATGTCCTACATTGAAACTTATCGGACCTGCAAAGTTGTCATTTTTTGTAGCGTCAATACCATATATATGCATATCAGGAATGGATGACAATCTCTCTACGGCATACTTTGCAACAGTATGCTCATACCTGTGGATGTTGTCGATTCCTATCTGGGAAACGTAATCCAATGCGACTGCAAGGCTGTGCGTGCCTACATAATCAGGAGTGCCAGCCTCAAATTTATATGGAAGTTCGTTAAATGTAGTATGCTCGAACGATACATTCTTTATCATTTCACCACCTCCTTGATAAGGCGGAAGCTTTTCCAACCACGATTCTCTGCCATACAACACGCCCACACCCGTCGGACCATACACTTTATGTGCGCTGAAAGCGAAGAAATCACAATCCGAATTTTGCACGTCTATATTCATGTGTGGTATGGATTGGGCGCCGTCCACCAAGACTGGGACATTATGCTCGTGGGCGATCCTTACGATTTCATTAACCGGGTTGACAGTTCCAAGGACGTTCGAAACTTGAGCCACGCATACCATCTGCGTCTGTGGTGTAAACAGCTTCTTGTACGCTTCCACATCAAGCAATCCACCATCAGTCATCGGAATCACACGAAGAGTGTACCCGTTGATTTGCCAAGGCACAATATCCGAATGGTGCTCCATCGACGATACGATGACCTCGCGCCGTGGGTCGATCTTGCTCATACACGTTGCGAGCAGGTTGATTGACTCCGTCGTTCCGCGTGTGAAAATTATCTCACTCACCGAGTTGGCGTTGATAAAACGGCGTACCTTCTCTCTCGCCTTCTCGTGAAGTTCTGTCGCCTGCTGAGAGAGAAAATGAACGCCCCGGTGTACATTTGCATTTTCGTTATAATATTCATCTACAATAGCGTCTACTACCTGATGCGGCTTCTGGGTCGTCGCGGCATTATCCAAGTAGATCAGTGGATGGCCATACACCGTCCGCCTTAGTATCGGAAAGTCGTTCCGCACCTTATTTATATCGTATTCCATCGTTATCTCACTTTTGATTCCTTGCGACATCCATCATCACCCTAAGCTCAGGATATGTATAGTTGACCGTTATGACCGTTCCTGTCTTGTCGCCTTTGAACTGGTACACAAGGTCTGCCTTCACTTTTATAAGAGCTTCCACCATGGTCAGCATCGACGGGGTCTGAAGGATTTTCTCCCTTGTAGCGTTCTTCATGTTCTCCTTGACAGCGTCATTGACAGTCTTGTTCTGGAACGTTATAATGCTGTCTTCCACTACAGAATACATATAAGTCCACTTTCCGTCCTTGAACGACGCACCCTCAAGGATATTGTGCTCGCTGGCTTTCATCGGACACGCGGCATTCACCTGGTTGACCGCCTCAACAAGTTCCTTGCGCGTAGACTCATCTGATTGCAACTTGATCGTCATGCTGTCGCGCTGTTGCCTGTTGCAACAACAGAGACAGACAATGACAGAAAAAAATATTATTACATTCCACTTCATAGTCTTTTGAGTTTTTACTTGCGGCACAAGGCACAGCCTGTACATTTGTCGATTTCGCCCCTCAGACGTTTTTCGACCAAACTGTCCAACCGCTCACGCAATGGTTCGAGCGGTATCATGTTTACGACCTGGCTTATAAACGCTTGAATCAACAACATGCGGGCTTCAGCCTGCGGAATTCCCCGTTGACACATATAGAACAAAGCGGCATCGTCCAACTTGCCTACAGTACTGCCATGCGAGCACTTGACATCATCAGCGTAGATTTCAAGCATTGGCTGGGTATACATGCGGGCCTCGTCGCTTGCACAAATATTTTGATTCACCTCGTCGCTGACCGTCTTCTGTGCTCCTTCCGCCACATATACCTTACCGGCAAAAGCACCTACCGATTGCTCGTCAACCACATATTTATACAATTCATGACTCGTGCAATTAGGTCGCTCGTGGCTTATCATGGTGTTGTTATCAACAATCTGCCGCTTGTCCGTCATCGCGCATCCGTTGAGGACGACTTCACCATACTCGCCTTTCAACCTTACCCTTATTGTATTACGGGTCAGTCCGTTGAAAATGGTTATATTATTATGCCGCACCGTCGCATATCTGCCGACATTAAAGTAAACACTGTTAAACCTTTTGCATAATGTATGGGTTTCCTCTATCTCGTACATGTCAAGGTGCGCGTTTTCCTCCACAAAAACCTCTACTACCTGGGTAGTAAGGAACTTCACCCTGTCTTGCGCCACATAATGGAACATGATGGTGGCCGAAGCCCCTTCTTCGAGGACTATCAATATACGCTTATGCTCCATGAGCGGCTCTGTCGATTTCAACACGTCACTGATTTCTATCGGTTTGGAAACAGACTCATTCCTCCCCACATGTACACACAGGCATTCATTCGACATTGACGTGTTCAATGCCGTCAGCGGGTCATCTGTATCAGCACATCGTGAGTAATATTCCGACATTAAGATTTCATTATTTACCGATACAAGCGCGTCATCCGACCTTATGGCAGACTTGGGGGGCAAGAAGTCATAATGACCGTCAAAAGCTTTGGCTACGTCAATATATTTATATTCCTCCACTTTGCGGTTGGGGAATCCCTTGCTCCTAAACAGTCCGACCGCCTCGTCCCTCACATCGTTCATGACTTTTGGAGAGCTTGCGACGAGCCTGTCTCTGTACGAAGAGTAAAGGTCCAGATATGATTGTTCTACACTCATGGCTTTATCCAATCAAATCCCTTGTTTTCAATTTCCTTCGCCAGCTCCGGAGTTCCTGTCTTTACGATTCTCCCATCAAGTAGCACGTGGACAAAATCAGGATGAATATATTCCAACAAACGCTGATAATGAGTAATGACTATCGCGCTCGTTTTTTCAGTACGGAGTTTGTTGAAACCTTCGGCTACCACTCTCAATGCATCTACATCAAGTCCGCTGTCGGTTTCATCAAGTATGCAGAACGTCGGTTGCAGCATGGCCATCTGGAAGATTTCATTACGTTTCTTCTCTCCGCCGGAGAAACCCTCATTGACAGCGCGTGATATGAGTTTTTTGTCTATATCAACAAGCTTTTGCGTATCGCGCATCAATTTAAGGAAGTCGGTCGATTTCAACGGCTCTTCATGCAACACCTCTCTGCGGGCGTTAACCGCCGCACGCATAAAATTAGTCATACTGACTCCGGGGATTTCCACCGGAGTCTGGAAGGACATGAAAATACCGGCGTGCGACCTTTCCTCTGGAGACATCTGTAGAAGATCCTGTCCGTTGAAGGTAATACTGCCTTCTGTCACTTCATATTTCGGATGCCCTACAATCACGTTGCAAAGTGTACTTTTGCCCGCGCCGTTGGTACCCATCAAAGCATGTGTTTCACCATCGTTTATGACAAGGTCAATTCCTTTCAAGATTTCCTTGCCCTCAACTCTTGCATGTAAGTTCTTTATCTCAAGCATATATATTATCCTACAGTTTGCTCCAACGATACAGAAAGGAGCTTTTGAGCCTCTACTGCGAATTCCATTGGAAGTTTGTTTATCACGTCTTTTGCATAGCCGTTCACAATGAGTCCTACGGCCTCCTCGGTGGATATTCCACGTTGGTTGCAATAGAACAACTGGTCTTCTGATATTTTGGAGGTTGTCGCCTCGTGTTCGACCGTCGCAGAATTATTGTGGCAGTCAATATATGGGAAGGTATGTGCTCCGCAGTGGCTTCCGAGCAACAATGAGTCACACGAGCTGTAGTTGCGCGCGCCCTCAGCCTTGCTGCCGATTCTGACGAGTCCACGATATGAATTCTGACTCCTTCCCGCCGAAATGCCCTTACTTATTATAGTACTCGAAGTGTTCCTGCCAATATGTATCATCTTGGTGCCCGTATCTGCCTGCTGATAATTATTTGTAACAGCGACAGAGTAGAATTCCGCTTGTGAATTGTCGCCCGAGAGTACGCAGCTCGGATATTTCCACGTAACTGCGGATCCTGTTTCCACCTGCGTCCACGACAGCTTGCTGTTCACGCCACGCAATTGCCCCCGCTTTGTTACGAGGTTCAACACGCCTCCGTTGCCGTTAGCGTCACCCGGATACCAGTTTTGAACCGTACTGTATTTTACCTCGGCGTTGTTCATCACTACGATTTCCACAATAGCCGCATGCAACTGGTTCTCATCGCGCATAGGAGCTGTACAGCCTTCAAGGTACGAGACATAAGAGTCGTCATCGCATACAATCAGCGTACGTTCGAACTGACCTGTATTACGCGCGTTGATACGGAAATACGTTGACAATTCCATCGGGCATCGTGTGTTCTTTGGGATGTACACGAACGAGCCGTCACTAAATACCGCCGAATTAAGTGCTGCGAAATAGTTGTCATTATACGGCACAACCGAACCCAGGTGCTGGCGAACCAATTCAGGGTGGTTCCTGACGGCTTCACTAATCGAGCAGAATATGATTCCCTTCTCCTCAAGCAGTTTCTTGTGGGTAGTCTTGACCGATACCGAATCCATCACTGCGTCTACCGCGGTTCCGCTCAGCGCCATGCGCTCCTCTAACGGTATTCCGAGTTTGTCGAACGTCTTTATAAGTTCAGGATCGATTTCCTTTGGTTTGTCGCCATTTTTCGATTTGACAGTAGGGTCGGCATAATATGATATGGCCTGATAATCTATCTCCGGCAGTTTCAGATGTCCCCACGAAGGCTGTTTCATGGCAGTCCAATGCCTGAACGCCTTTAGTCGGAAATCCAAAAGCCAATCGGGTTCGCCTTTCTTTTCAGAGATCAAGCGGACGACTTTCTCATCAAGCCCCTTTTCTATAATATCAGTTTGTATGTCTGTCGAAAAGCCATATTTATATTGTTCATTGGCTATCCGTCTGACATACTCATTTGACTCATTCATTCTTATCTACGATCAAAGTTTTTGCTTCACCTCCACTTCGACAAACGTTTCAAGCATGTCACCCTCACGTATGTCATCATAGTTGACAATTGAAATTCCGCATTCAAAATTCACTCCGACCTCTTTCACGTCATCCTTAAAGCGTTTGAGCGCGTTGATCTGTCCGGTATATATCACTATGCCGTCGCGTATGACTCTTATCTTGTTGCTTCGCTGAACCTTGCCGCTTGTTACGAAAGCGCCGGCAACCGTGCCGACTTTAGTGATATGATATACTTGCCGTACTTCAAGAGTGGCGGTAATCTCTTCCTTCGTCTCAGGCGCGAGCATTCCCTCCATGGCACTCTTGACCTCCTCAATCGCGTCGTATATGACTGAATAAAGTCTGATGTCCACGCCTTCCTGCTCGGCGAGTTTACGGGCGGCTTGTGACGGACGCACTTGGAATCCTATTATGATTGCGTCAGATGCCGCTGCAAGCGTCACGTCGCTCTCGCTGATTTGTCCCACCGCCTTGTGTATCACGTTCACTTGTATTTTCTCTGTTGACAGTTTTATGAGAGAGTCGCTCAACGCCTCTATAGATCCATCGACATCTCCTTTAACGACGAGGTTGAGTTCCTTAAAGTCGCCCAGTGCGATACGTCTGCCCAACTCGTTCAGATCGACGCGTTTCATAGTGCGCAAGCCCTGTTCGCGTTTCAGTTGTTCACGTTTGTTGCAGATTTCACGCGCTTCCTGCTCTGTATCCATCACGTGGAAAGTATCGCCGGCCGTCGGTGCTCCGTTAAGCCCCAGAATTACGGCAGGCTCGGCAGGCAACGCCTTGTCAATCTTCTGGCCGCGTTCATTGAACATCGCCCTTATACGTCCGTAATGAGTGCCGGCGAGAACGATGTCCCCTTGGTGCAAAGTACCATTCTGGCACAGTATAGTGGCAATATATCCGCGTCCTTTGTCGAGTGATGATTCAATGACCGATCCCGTCGCCTTGCGGTTAGGGTTGGCGCGCAGGTTGAGCATTTCAGCCTCAAGCAACACCTTCTCCATCAGCTCGTCCACACCGGTGCCTTTCTTGGCGCTTATCTCCTGGCATTGGTATTTACCTCCCCAATCCTCGACCAACAAGTTCATATTGGCAAGTTGCTCCTTTATCTTCTCAGGGTTCGCTCCAGGCTTGTCAATCTTGTTGATGGCGAATACCATTGGCACACCTGCCGCCTGTGCGTGTGCTATGGCTTCTTTCGTCTGCGGCATTATTGCGTCATCAGCGGCAATTATTATAATTGCGATATCTGTCACTTGGGCTCCGCGGGCGCGCATGGCGGTGAAAGCCTCATGTCCCGGCGTATCAAGGAACGTGATGTGCCGTCCGTCCTTCATCTTCACATTGTACGCTCCGATATGTTGCGTGATACCACCAGCCTCGCCGGCTATGACATTGGTCTTACGGATGTAGTCAAGCAAGGAAGTCTTACCATGATCTACGTGTCCCATGACCGTTATAATCGGCGCGCGAGGCACGAGGTCCTCCTCCTTATCCTTCTCTTCCACAATGGCATTGCTGACATCGCCGCTTACGTAGTTTGTCTTGAAGCCAAATTCCTCTGCGACAATATTGATTGTCTCTGCGTCTAAACGCTGGTTGATACTCACCATCATGCCGATTGACATACACGTAGCTATGACCTTCGTCACAGGAACGTTCATCATAGTGGCCAGCTCATTGACAGTGACAAACTCCGTCAGTTGCAGTACATGATCTTTCTGGTGTTCGCCTTCCTCTATCTCCTGACGATGCCGTTCGCGCTTTTCCTTACGGTTCTTCACGCTGCTCTTGACCGACTTTGTAGTCAGGCGCGCCAGCGTTTCCTTAACCTGTTTTGCCACTTCCTCGTCGGTGAGTTCGGACTTAGTTTCCTTCTTGCGGTTCCTGTTCTTCTTCCCGCTCCCTTGCTGCGGCTGATTCTGGTTGTTATTACGTTGGTTGTTCTTGTTATTCTGCTGGTTACCACCTCCCTTGCCTCCGTTTCCAAAGCCGTTCTGCTGGTTGGCCACGGCGTTTATGTCAACCTTGCTTTTATTTATACGCTGACGTTTCTTCTTGACTTGAGCGGGTTCAGCTGACTTGTTGTCTCCAAGTTCGCGTATGACCGCCTCCTTGTACTTGTTTTTGGCATCCAATCTCGCACGCTCCTTGTCCTCGCGTTCCTTCTTCCTCTCCGACTTTGTTTTCTTGTCGGGACGAGTCTTGGGGTTCAAGCTGTTTAAATCGATATAGCCCACAGTTCGCAGGTTCAATCCCGAATTTGGCGGAGAGACCTTGTATACTTGCTCTGCCGCGTGTTCGTCCTTGGCTGCAGGCTCTTTTTGCTGCGAGCCTTGTTGGTCAGAGTCTTGTTGTCCTTCCGTTACATCTTCGGTGAGTTTCTGTTTCTCATCCGTATTCGTAGAAACGGGAGCCTTCAGTTGGTCGGGCTGGACTTTCTCATCGCTCTTTTTCGCTTGATCTTCAGCCGGTTCATGTGGAGCATCCTCCTGCTGTACATGTTCCGTGGTTGGGTTTTCGGCCTCCTCTACAGTGTTTTCCGCGGCTGCCTGCTGAGCGGAATTATCGGTGTTATCAACTTCCTTCGGCTTCTCTTCAGTTCCAACCGCAGTCTCAGCCTCCGAAGTTACGGTTTTTTCCTCGCCACCACTCTTCATCGGACTCACTGCGTCCTCTGCCGGGTTCGCTGCATCCTCCGCCGGACTCTCTGTTTTCTCCACAGGGTTCACAACTGCCTCATCCACCGATTCCGCAGTCTCATTTGCCGCAGCTTCCTTCTCCTGTTGTACTACAGATGTATTTGTATTTATTTTACCGACAATCTTTATGTCAGCCTTGCGTTCGCTGTCAAGGCGGAACACTCCCTGTCCCGCTTTGTTCTTTTGCGCCTCGGCCTCTCGTCTTGCCTGTTCTTCCTTTTCCCTGGCCTTGCGTTCGGCTTTTTCCTGCGATTCTATTTCCTTGCGTTTTTTTATATTCATGCGGGTTTCTTGTTGCTTCTGCATATCACCGCCGAATTCCTTGAGCAGCATCGCGTACTGTTCGTCAGTAATCTTGGCGTTAATGCCGGCATCCTCCAATGGAACGCCTTTTTTCTGCAGGAACTCAGCAACAGTGTTGATTCCCACGTTCAATTCTTTAAGTGCTTTATTTAATCTTGGCATCTAAAATCCTTTGTTTGATATTATTTTTTTTCTCTCTCGTACCAGGCTTCAATTTATCAGTCTTCAAATTCACTTCTAAGCACTCTCAATACGTCATCGACAGTGCCTTCCTCAAGGTCGGCTTTCTCTATAAGCATTTCACGCGGAGCTTCAAGTACGGATCTCGCGGTGTCGAGTCCTATATTCTTAATAGCGTCAATCACCCATCCTTCTATCTCGTCCCGGAACTCGTCCAGCAGGATATCGTCGTCTTTCTCGTTTTCGCCGAGTTCGCGGAATACGTCAATGGTAAAGTTGGTGAGCATACTTGCCAGCTTGATGTTCATGCCGTTTTTTCCAATGGCAAGCGACACTTGGTCGGGATCGAGGTACACCTCCGCCTTCCTGTCCTCCTCGTTGAGAGTAATGGAATTCACGTGAGCTGGAGCAAGCGCGCGCTGAATCAACAATTTGTTGTTTGCGGTGTAATTAATGACGTCAATGTTCTCGTTGTTCAATTCGCGCACGATTCCGTGTATACGCGAGCCTTTTACTCCGACGCACGCTCCCACAGGGTCTATGCGGTCATTGTAGCTCTCTACCGCCACTTTCGCCCTCTCGCCCGGGATGCGGGCTATCTGGTGTATTGTGATCAATCCGTCGCTGATCTCCGGCACTTCCTGCTCCATAAGCCGCTGGAGGAACTCAGGAGCGGTACGGCTGAGGATGATTTTGGGATTGTTGTTCAAGTTGTCTACGCGCAGCACTACCGCCCGCGCAGTTTCTCCCTTTCTAAAGAAATCGTTAGGGATCTGCTCTGTTTTAGGCAGCAGCATTTCGTTTCCTTCTTCGTCAAGTATCAGTGTTTCACGCTTCCACACCTGGTAGACCTCGCCGCTTACAATTTGTCCGACCTTGTCCTTGTACTTATTATACAGGTTGTCGTGTTCAAGCTCCAGTATTTTCGAAGCTATGGTCTGACGGAGGTTCAGTATGGCGCGACGCCCGAAATCCGAGAAATTAATCTTTTCGGCCACATCCTCGCCCACTTCATAGTCGGCGTCTATTTTCCGCGCCTCCGAAAGTCCGATCTGGGTATTCTGGTCTGTCACGTCCGCATCGTCCACCACCACGCGGTTGCGGTATATTTCAAAGTCGCCGTTCTCGGGATTCACAATCACGTCGAAATTCTCATCCGAGCCGTATTGTTTTTGGAGAACGCTGTGAAAAGCGTCCTCGATCACGCTGATCAGAGTCGTGCGGTCAATGTGCTTCGTCTCCTTAAACTCTTTAAAGGTGTCTATAAGACTCACCTGTTCCTCTTTTTTCTTAGTTGCCATTATTGTATGTTTTTATTAATTATCAACAGCCAAGGCCTTAATGCCTTTTCATCATTTGAAATCAATGACCGACTTCACCCACTTCACGTCGCCATAACCGAACGGTTTCTCGACATCGACGACGACAGGGCGTTTCTTCCCCTCTACTTTCTGCTTTTCCTTGAATTTGAGGGCGAAGCCATTCTCGTCGGCACCGGTCAGTATTCCCACGAGTTTCTTTCCTTCCGCGGTCATCACCTCCACATCGTTCCCGATGTTGTTCACATACTGCCGTTGCACCTTGAAGGGTTGACCTATACCCGCCGAACCCACCTCAAGTTCAAAGTCTTCCTCGTCACGGTTAAGTTGCGATTCAATGAAACGGCTCAGGTCACAGCAGTCGTCAATCCATACGCCGTCCTTCTGGTCGATCTCAACTACGATTTTGTTGTCCTTGTCCACTGTGGCATCCACGAAGAAGTAGTTCTTTTCCTCACGTGCGTCAAGCCATTCCTGGACCAATGCCTTAATCTTTTTACTGTCAATCATATATTCACGATAAGTTGCAAAAGGGAGGAACTTTCCAGCTCCTCCCTTTCAATCCACGTCGCAAAGGTAGCACAAAAAGTGATAACCACCAAATATCATCACGTTTTTTTGCTATTTGCTTCCATTTTTCCCACCACATCACGCACGGGGGCTTGTCTTTTGTGCAATAAACGCATCACACACATTGTTTATTGCAAAATATTGAGCCGGTACTTGAATGACAAGAGAAAGTAGCGTGTCGTGCCATAGTTGCGGCTTTCGCTCCATACATAGTTGTTGGACTGTGCCTCTATGTTGCGGCTTTGGTTGAATATGTCGTTACACGTCAAACTCAGTTCTACCAACTTTGACTTAAGGAATTTATAAGTTACCGACATATTGCATTGCAGCTCGCCGCGGTTGAGTGATGACATCTCGTAACCATGGTACAGGGTATAGTAGCAATACGTCTGCAGCGTGATAAACCAAGGCAGGTTGTATGTGAGGTTGCCGTTCAATCTGAATTGTCCCTGAGTATGATCTTGTCCATACCGCGAGGAATTATTAAAGTTGCTGAGATTGTACGACACCTGCACGGTTCCAAACAGGTCATCATTGGAGAATCCCGTCCTCAGGTTTATACGTACGTCGTGATAGTCTACATGCGATTTTACGCTCTCTACCGTTCCAATCTCCTGAGTATAATTTTCCACATGACGAAACCTGTAATTTACACCGTATGATATATCAATTCCAAACAAACGGAACATGGAATTCAGGTTGTTGTTCCACGACCAGTTGCCATTAATATTCACCGGACTTGTCACTTTCCGCCCAGTCGTCTCATCATATATCACTTTCGAAGCCTGCTGGTTGCGGCTGAATGTCAGTTCCGAATTGAATCTCAATTGGAATCCATGTGTGAGATTAAACGAGATTACATGGTCTGCCATTTTGTGAAGGTTGGTGGAACCTGTGCGTATGTTCAGGGGGTCGGAATAGTCGGTCACGTTCATAAACAGCATACTCAGCGGGAGTCTTTCCCTATAGTCATATCTGAGTCCGTACCGGTTGTTTAGCGAGTCAGTGTACGACTGGTTCAGGGAAAACCTGTATAACACGGCGTCGTATGTCTTGTCCGACACCGCGCCGTTCGCCTTGACGGTGTTGACGGTCTGATGGGTGGGTGCGGCATTCACCGATGCGGATAAAACGTATTTTCCCCATTGCAAAGTTATATTTGAGCCAAAATCGTGCTGAAAGCGTTTGTTACGGCTCTTATAGCTCAAGCTGTCAACCATCTGTAGTCCGTCAACCACGGGAGTGGTGAGCGACTGAACGCCCATACTGTCATCCGTCACGTTGTAATAGCGGTATCTGATGTTGTCATCATCAAGCGTCAAAGTATAGTTCAATCCCCAATGGTGCATTTTCCCGAAGCGGTGGTTATAGCGTGGGGCGAGGGAGAAGGAGAATTTGTCCTGCGGACTGCTTGTCAGGCGGTCGATTTCAGCCACTGAGTCGTTCAACTGGTAATACGTCAACCGTGTGGTATTGCGCATCTTCATCTTCTGATTTGTATAATCCACACTCATGTCTATTCCCGCGTCATCATTGCCGAAACGCTTCGACAGGCCGCCCGACCAATCTAATTCCGTTTGCTTCATGTTCTGATGGGAAGTCTGCCTGCTGCTGTTCTGCCTAATTCCATGCAGTTCTTCCTCCGTCTTCATTTCGCCTTCATGCCCGCTGACGAAAGGGTTTGCCGTGTAAGTATCGTTATCGCTGCGCGACAAACTCCTGTTGTCTCTATACCCGCCATTTAATTTCATATTCCAGTTTATGCCTTTTTTGAAATGCCCCGACATTTGCAATGGCACAGGCGTTATGAATCCTTTGTTCTGGCTTATCGTATAAGTATTGCCTATATCAAATTGGGAATGTCCCGACAACATCGTCTCCCGCAGCGACGAAGCGCGGTCCTCAAACCGTGAATATTCATATTGCGGACTTGCCATGGTGTTGTGCTGGAAATCATTGATCGAGGCGTATACGTATGTTCTGGAAGTCTTGTCGTGCGGGATATACGAGGTCGGGGCGGTTGTTCTCACAACATTAAGCGAGTACTCCCTGTTTCCTTTCAAGTGTCTGTGCAGATCTCCTCCGAGGTCGTACTGCTCCGGTTTCTGTGTAACACCAGCCTTTGCGTTGGCAAATACGATGTCAGTATACAGTTTGTCGGTCTGCATGTCCATCACAAGGTGCTTGTCGCTATTGGCATTTACTGTGTCGTCCACCACCTCATACACCTTAAGGTATTTTATCTTGTCCGACGGCATGTTCTTCAGGGCAACGGCCATGTCGTGCTGAAAGAACTTGTCACCATTGAGCCGTATCTCTTCTATGGTGCGCCCGTTGTACGTAAGCCCCTTCTCCTCATCATATCTCAATCCGGGCATCCGTCTCACCAAATCGAGCAGTACCGAACCGGTAGGCATCTCCACGGCTCCCGCATTAAAGAACACGGTATCGCCACGTTGGAACATGCGTTGCAGCTCCGCCACTATCTCCGTCTCTTCCAAGGTGATAGGCTTGCTGTGAAGGATTATGCTGTCGAGTTCCAACCCCCAATATGAGATTCCGATTGGGAGTTTGATTTCAACTGCGGACATAATGGTATCAAGTGGCTGCATACCAAGGTAAGAGACCTTTATATGGATCAAATTATTCTTTAATTTCTTTTGAGATTCCAAATGGCATGTAAAAAATCCGCCTTCACGGCTGAATGTGCGGATTTTAGCGGTACTGTCTTCCACGCAAAACGCGTTAATCTCAGCACCCTGCAAAACGTATGGCTTCCCTTCATTTTCATCAACTGCATATACATTTCCACTTATAC
>CAZHZH010000071.1:0-14187 GCA_964537205.1 uncultured Bacteroidaceae bacterium | reverse complement strand
ATTAGTCCAATCAGACCAATCAGTCTTATAGTAGCCACTTTTGTCATTGCCCGTCCAAGTGTCACGAAGCGTTAAGAAGAATGAATAATGGACTGCCCGCGCTCATTTTATGCGTTTATATTTTGTCGGTTACAAAAAACAACTTACCTTTGCAGGCATAAAGTGTAAACAATCAAAAGTGAATACAATTATGAAACATGCATTCCTGACTCTCGTATTGGCGGTCGTGGCCGTATCTACGGCAAGCGCGCAGAGTTTGTACAAGAAGGTATATGACAACGCCATAGCCGTGGTTAACAACGCCGCGTCTAACGATCAGCAAATTCAGATCAACCAGTATAAGGTGACCGCGCTCAACTACATCCAAAACCAGGTGAAGAAGCGCAAACTGGAGAAAGACAGCTATTTCTACGACTCGCAGGCTGTCAATCTCGCCTCTTTCATCACTGACTTCGAGACCAACGTCATAAAGGCAAGGGCGATTTCCACGGAGAAACGTCTGGAAGTGATCAAGGTCTATCGTGACGCTTCCTTGCAAAACCCCCTGTTCAACGACGACGACAAGGAGACGACTTTTGTTTACGTGAACGACAAGCAGACTTACACTCCGTTCTCGCTCGATACAAACTGGGAGAAGGCTTACGACCAGGCAAGCGAGAAGATAAAGGCCGTTTTCGCAAAGTAAGAGGTTCTTATTTGTTACATCGTAAAAAGTAAGTATTATAGGATATAATTAATTTTATTTATTAAAAAGGAGACGTGATGTGAATCAAGTCTCCTTTTTTGAATGCGGTCGCGGCCTGTGTCAGTAGACCCACTGGCGGAAGTAGTCGAAATCGGCGTGTCCGCCCGCTTGTTTTGTAGAGTAGTTGTACAACGCGCCCCTGTATCCTACGAACAGGTCGAGGGTGTACTTCATCTGCAGTTCGGCGCTGACGTCGATCCACGTCTTGCCGTTGGTGGAGTAGCTCATGAAGGCCTTGTCGGGTCCGCACGTGTCGTCGGCTTGAGGTGTGAACACGTACTTGATCCTGAGCCACGCCTTTTTGCCTTTAAGCGGGATGCGCAGGGCGTCCTTGTCGCCTTGGCGCGTGCCTGTTGTGGCCACTATGAAGCGTTTGCCGTTGTCGTCCACTTCGATTCCTATCTTGCAGTTCTCGCTCATGAAGGCTGCCAGTCCGGCTTTGTCCCCAGGCTTCATGCCGGATGCGTCGAGAAGGGTCTCGGTCATGCAGCGCGGACCGACCGTACGCTGTGTGAGCGTGTTGCGCGCGTCGAACAGGCTTGTGGCGAGTTGGCTGGTGGTAAGGCGCAGCCATCCCTTGCGCCGGGTGACGGACCAGTCAGCGTCGACCGGCTTGTGGTTCCATTGCCAAACGAGGTCGAGATCTCCGTCCGACTTGTAGTCGAACTCGTCGCTCGCCCACACGTGGCTCTCGCCGTCGGGTTTGAGGTTGACTTCGAATTGCTTGACTGGAATGGCGTTGTCGCCAAGCACCGGCCATCCGTCGGTCCAGGTCAGCGGCTGGAGGGTGGGTATGCGTCCCACTGCTCCGTGGTCTTGGAAGATGACGCTGTACCAGTCGCCGTTCGGCGTGTCGAAGATGGCTCCTTGCGCCACTCCGTCGCCCCTGCCGTCGAACGCGCCTTGAAGGATTATCTTGCTTTCGTAATCGCCCAACAGCTCCTTGCTCCGCCAGCAGCGTTCGGTGCGGACGGCGTTTGCAGGCCAGTCGATCTCGAGCAGGTAGTAGTAGTCGCCTATGTGGTAGAAGTGGGTTCCCTCGGCGCGTAGTCCGAAGCCTTCACGCGGGGTGGCGATGAGCACTTGGTCTACACCGCCTTGCTTGATCTGGCGCAGGTCGGGGGTCAGTTCCGTGATGCGCAGGTCTCCGTTGCCGTAAACGCAGTATACGCGGCCGTCGTCGTCGAACAGGAGCGAGGGGTCGTGGAAGAACGCGCCTTCGATGATGTTGCGCTCCCATTTGCCGTTCATGATGTCCTTTGTGCGGTATACGTATGTCTTGTGTTGGTCGTTTGCGATAAACAGGGCGTAATACGTGCCGTTGTGGTAGCGGAGGGTCGTTGCCCACTGCCCCTTGCCGTAGGCGTTGCGTCCGTTGCGCAGGTTGTACGTGTCGTCGTCGGCGAGGCAGTCGTAGATGTAGTTTACGATACGCCAGTGGACGAGGTCCCTTGAGTGCATGATCGGGGCTCCGGGACAGTAGAACATGGTAGTGCTGACCATGTAGAAGTCGTCTCCGACTCTGATTACGTCGTTGTCGGGAATGTCTGTGTAGGTAAGCGGGTTGACGCATGTGGTCGTTTGGCCGTGCATGGTCATCATTCCGCATGCAAGCGCGCCGATTGTCAGGATTGTTCTTAATTTCATAAATGATAATTATTTGATGTTTGTTATACGATTGAATGAATATTGTTTCCGAATTACAAGCTGCTTTGTACGACTGCAAAGGTAGTGCGTTTTAATCGGACGGCTTTGCTTGATTGTTTCAATTGCTTGCGGATTTGATAATGGGGTTGTTGTGGTTAAAGCACTATTACTTTCAGGTAGTCCTTGAGTCTGTAGAGCGTGTTCCCTTGTCCGTTTTGCGAGTCGTTGATAAGGATTATGGTCTGCCTGCCGTCGTTCAATGTCGGACCGACGCACATTCCCTCATAATTGGCAAGGTTCAGCCTGCCGATATTCAATTTCGTCTTGAACTTGCACAGTAGGGTTTTGAAGAGTGGGGTGGTGGCGGAGTCGGGGACGACCCGGTAGAGTTTGATTATGCAATAGCTTCCGAGATATTTCCGGGTCACCAGCAACTCGCGCTCCATGACGATGAGGCTGCCGTCGTCCATAGCGATCATGTCGGGCACTCCGTGTGCGAAGATCCGCGGACGCTTGTTCCGCAGCGGCTTGTCCATTGTGTAGACGAACTGCCCGACGGGGTTCAGGCTGTCGTTGAAACTCTGTATGCGCAGTATTGTCACGGAGTCGTTGATGTCGGAACGCAGGGACGACTCGGTGGTGGTCCAGAAGAGGTGGGTCGCGGCGTTGTATGTCAGCGACTCGAAGCCGAGGTTGTACTGTATGTTGCCCAATGCGAACTCTGCGGGTACGGCGAGTTTCCTGCCTGTAGGCAGACCGTCGAATGAATACTCCATGACGGACTGGTCCGCCTCGCCAGAGATAAAGAACGTCGTGTCGGGCGCGAAGAAGGCGACGCCCTCCATGTCGCGCTGCCGAAGTTCCGCCTGTCTTGCCCTTTCCGCGTTCTTCCCGTATTCACGCGGCTCGCTTCTGCGCACCTTCTTTATCTTGCCGTTGTTCAGGTTGAACTCGATGTTGAAGAAATGAAACCCGTCGACGTCATCTTTGTCGCTTACCACCGCGTACAGGCTGTCGTTCACGCGGGTGATGCCGCTATAGTTGCCGTATGGAACTCCCTTGCGGGTGATGTTGACCTGTCTGCGCAATTCCTGCGCCCCGGCCCTTACTTGTGCGCCTGCCAATATCAGAACGCACAGCAGGCGCGTGAGCAGGCGGGGAAACGGGAAGCGGGGAGTGCGGAGCGGGTTCATTCGGCAGTCTTCTTCGGCGCGTCTTCCAGTATGGCTACCAAATGCCTCCACACCATGTCCACGGTAGGAATCAACAGGCATTCGTCGGGTGAGTGTACGCCTCTCAGTGTAGGGCCGAAGCTGATCATGTCCATGTGCGGGTACTTTTCAGAGAACAGGCTGCATTCGAGTCCCGCGTGTATGGCGAGCACCTTCGGATCTTTGCCGAACAGCTCCTTGTATTTCTCAACGGCGAGTTTCAGTATCGTGGAGTTCGGGTTTGGCTTCCATCCGGGATAGCCGTCGTGAATGAATATGTCTCCTCCCGCAAGTGAGAATGCCGCCGCTACAGTGCCGCACACGCAGTCAAGCTGGCTTTTCGTGCTGCTTCGCTGGCTGACCACGATCTTTATCCTTCCTTCCTCCTGCATCTTCACGCTGGCGAGGTTTGAGGAAGTCTCTACAAAACCGGGGATGTCCTGACTCCATTCGTATACTCCGTTGTGTACGGCGTGAAGAGCCTGTATCAAGTTGTTCGCCGTTATGTCGTCGATTGCCGTCGAAGGTTTTTCGCATGTCTCCATTATGAATTCCGCAGTGGGTTCTGTGGCATGGTATTCGTCGCGGATTTCCTCTGCGAACACATTGAAGTCGCCGCGTATTTCGTGCTTCAGGCTTTCGGGAATGGCGACCACCGCCTCCGCGTGGCGCGGTATGGCGTTGTGAAGGTTGCCGCCGTCGATGCTTACAAGGCTCATGTCGTGCAACTTGTTCGACTCGTCGTACAAGAAGCGCGCAAGCACCTTGTTGGCGTTCGCCCTGTTCTTGTTGATATCGTCGCCCGAATGTCCGCCTGTCAGCTTGTCTATTATGATCTTCACCGCGATATAGTCCTCAGGTATCTCCTGCGAATAGTATGAGAATTCTACATCCGTGTTGATGCCTCCGGCGCAACCGATGAATATCTGTCCCTCGTCCTCGCTGTCTAAGTTGATGAGGTACTTGCCGGTCATAAACCCCGGCTGTATGCCGTTGGCTCCCGTCATGCCCGTCTCTTCGTCGCGGGTGAAGAGGCATTCAATCGGACCGTGCTTGATTTGCTTGTCAGTCAGCACCGCCATGGCTATGGCGTCGCCTATGCCGTCGTCCGCGCCGAGCGTGGTCCCTTTCGCCCTCATCCATTCTCCGTCGATGTAAGTCTCGATAGGGTCTTTGCTGAAGTCGATGTCGCGGTCGCTGTTCTTTTCGCACACCATGTCCATGTGGCATTGGAGTATGATGGTCTCCCTGTCCTCCATTCCTGGCGTGGTCCCTTTGCTTATCAAGACGTTGCCGGCCTCATCGGTCTTGCATTCCAAGTTGTTGTCCTTTGCGAAGTCCTGCAAGAACTTTATCATCTTCTCCTCCTTCTTTGACGGACGAGGTACTTTGTTGATTTGTGCGAAGTAATCAAATACCGCTTTCGGTTTCAGTTCCATGTATTTTAAATTAAAAAAATTGTTATAGTTTGCTACTTGTGCCTTGTTTTCCAACAAAGTTTGTTTAGCGTTAATCTTTTTATTTGTATATTTGCAGGCAAATTTACAAATTAATGTTGAAAGTATTTCTATTTACAGTGATAATTCTTTTGATATGCATGGTTTTTTTGTGCATAAGAATACTGTTGAAGAAGAACGGGGAATTTCCTAAAACCCACGTCTCGTCGAGCAAGGCGATGAGGGAAAGGGGCATTGGATGCGCGCAAAGCCAGGACCGTATGGCGCGGGTGGCCAATCCTCATGCTGTCAGGGAGCGGGTTTGAGCCTCTACAAGTTTTGAATAATAAAAAGACAAATACATAATGAGTACATCTAAAATTATTATCGCGGCCTTTGTCGCAGGTGTGTTGGGATTGACATCGTGCAATGAGAGCCAGGAGGAAAATACAGAGCAGGACGCGAAGCCTGTGAAGAACGAGTTTGCAAAGTCGGGATTGAAGATCGCTTACGTCTTGATCGACACTCTGACAAGCCAGTATGAGTATTACAAGGACGTGTCTGACAACTTCCAGAAGAAGCAGGCGAACGCCGAATCGATCATAAACGAGAAGGGCAAGAGCTTCTCCGCACAGGTGCAAGAGTTCCAGCGCAAAGTTCAAAGCAACTCCATCACCCAGCAGCAATATGAGAGCGAGCAGGCAAGGCTGCAAAAGCTGCAGCAAGACATAGAGGGACTGCAAGCCCGCCTATCAAACTCTTTGCAAGAGGAGTATCAAAAGGAGTTGTCCGCGCTTACTGATACGATACAGAACTTCACAAAAGCGTATGCTGAGGAAAAAGGCTATGACTTCATATTATGCAAGAGCAGCGGCATCGACAACGTGCTGTATGGCGCTCCTCAATATGACGTTACGAAGGAGGTTGTAGCGGCGCTCAACAAACGTTACGCCAAGAGCGGAAAGAAGAAGGCTCAGGATAAGGAGGAAAAATAATTTTATTGGTTATTGAAATAGGCTCGTGAGAGTCGTGCATATATTTATGTTGTATTTTTATATATGGTCAGCTCGTGAGAGCTCATTTGTTATTGACTAATGATAGTTATTTAAGGCTCCACAAAATGTGGAGCCATTTTTGGTATGACGTTCTCCAATGACTGATAGTGATTCCAAGACATGCCCGTCGGTATGCGAAAAGGGCTGAACCTCCAACGCGGAAGACAGCCCTCTCATTATCGTAGTATGCTGAAATTTCAGTGTAAGGCGGAAGCCTTCATTATCCGCCCCTTACTTTTTCTGCCAAAGTTTGAAGTCGGAGAAACTTACCCATGCCGAAGCGGCGGAGTATGTGGTTTGGAACAACCCGACTTGAAGCTTCTTGTCTCCATATTGGCGGACGTTCACCGGACTTGAAGGCATTTCGACCCATGTCTTTCCGTCTGCTGACGTGCGGGCGTAGATGTAGTCGCCTATACGCTGCAGCTGCATGTACGGGTCGTAGTTCCATCCTTGTCTGTTCGGGTATTGTGGACGGCGGAAGCCTGTGACCTCCGTGAGCATGTTGCCGCAGTTGTAGTTTGGGAACACTCCGAGCTGCACCAGCTGCTGGCTGTCACCTTCAGGGAGAATGACCATCAGTCCGCCTTCGTTGTAGGCAGGCGTACTCCTTCGTTCCGCTCCTGTCATGCCAGTCACCTTCACTTGTACGATGAAGTCTCCGCTTATCTCCTTGTATATCATCGGACCATTGACTGACGGATCTTGATTGAAGTCTGTTCCGGCGGATGTCAGCGTCAATTGTCCGTTCGAAGCCTTGTAACTCACATTGTCGTTGGTCTCATACTTCCCGTCCCATTCCTTGAAGCTTTTGAAGTCGTCGGTGAACACGGTGAACGACTTGGTGTCAACGGAGACTTCTTTTGTGATCGTCTTTTTGAAGCCGTTGTCGTTTGTTATCGTCACATAGCAGACTTGAGCCGGCTTGCCGTCGGTCGTCACCATTGTGGAGTAGTTGCTTGCCGCCTTGCTCATGGCCGGAGCTGCCTTGCTGTCGCTTGTCGCTCCGAACGAGTATTTGAATTGGCCTGAGATGACAGGGTCGCCGTTCTTGTCGGTTACCGACACCGCCAGAATGGATGGAGCGACAGCGGTGGCTTTTACGGAGAAGTCGTCAGTGTCGAATGCAATCTGATCCTGTGTGTCCGACTTCGCCTGGTAATCGGCCTGTACTTCTTCAGCCGAGAGTCCCCGGTCGTATAATTTCAGTGAGTGCAGGTAACCGCTGAAGTTGTTCCCTCCGTATGACTCAGCTCCTAAAGTAATGGGACCTGCAGGACGAAGCATGATGAAGTTGTTCTTCTCTCCGACCAGTTCGCCATTCAGATAGTAACGTTCCATCCAGCCGTCGTAAGTGACAGTCCAGTGTTGCCATTTCCCCTCGCCCTTGGTCATAAGGTCTGGGAATCCGGCGCTCTCGAAACTACCCGAGTGGTTGATGAGACCCGTAGTTCCGTCTTTGCCTTGATTGAATTGCAGGCTTGTAAGGTCGCCGTTTTGCGGTGTAACGCTTGCAATGCATTCAATAGGTGCGACCGAAGGATTGTAGATCCATGCGGAAATGGTGAAGGCGGCGTTGTAAGTGAAGTCTTTTGGACAGTCAAAGCTGCTTTGAAGCGCCTGGCTTCCGTCGAAGAAGAACGCGTATTTGTGGTCTGCGATTTCAACGATTATGTCATTGTCGCCTTTAAACTCGCCGCCCGCGCGGTTTTTGATGGTTTTGGTCTTGATGGCCTTTCCCTGGGCATAGTCGTCGGCGTTTATGTCCACGACAAGCCCGTCGGTATATTTTCCGCGCTCCTCTGGGTAGAGGTCTTTTTTGTGCAGGTTAGGGTAGCCCTTGTTCACTGCCTCGTAGTCCATGTTCTCTATTGTAGGGAGCAGGGCTGACGGGTCGTTCTTTTTTGTGGCGTTATATATCTTCACGTTCCACAACGCTCCAAAGTGTCCGTTCTTTTGCGTATCAGTGATGGTGATTTTCACGTAGCGGGCTTTTGTCTCTTTCTTCTCGATGAGAGGAGAACCGGCATCCGTGTTGTCTGTCTTGTCGGCGTACAGCTCCCAAGCGACTCCGTCTTTTGATGTCTCTATCTTGTATTGATAGAAGAATGTGGCATACTCAAACTGCAACCATATCTGGTTGAATTTCATTTCCTTGCCAAGATCTATCTGCAACCACGACTCTCCCTGGTTGTTGGCCGGACGCCAAAGGGTTCCGTTGTTGTCGTCGACTGCATATTCCGCCTTGAAGTCGTCGCTGAGTACTGATGAGGCGGTAACCTTGGCCTGGTAAGCCAGGTTCGTGAATTTGTACTTCTTTGAGCTTGTCTCCAATGATGCGGGAATCAGTCCGCTGTGAGTCGGTGTAACTACCTTTATGTCACCGTTCCCGTCAAATTCAATTTTGTCGATACAAAGCTGGCGGTTGAAGCCGTGGATTGAATGCGGATTGTTGTGGCGGTGGTAAACTATGTAGTAGTTGTCGCCGTCGACAAGGATTGAGTGGTGACCCGGACCATGCACCGTGCCGTCAGCGTTTGTCTTCAAGATACATCCCTTATATGTATAAGGTCCGGTAGGACCGGCTGTGCTTGTGGCGTATTGTACTCGGTAAGTGTCGTCATGACAACTTCCAGCCGAGTAGGTGAAGTGGTATATTCCGTTGCGTTTGAATACAAAAGGAGCTTCGAAGAAGTCTTTTATCTCATGGCTTGATATAAGCCCTTTTCCTGTGAATGATTTTCCGTCTGCCGCCAATTTCGCCCATCCGCAACCAGAGTCGTCATAAAAGCCCCATGTTCCGACGAACATATACTGGCTGCCGTCGTCGTCGGTAAACACTTGCGGGTCGAGTGTGATGGCGCGAGGGTGGCAGTAGCGGTCGGGCATTAACACGGCGTCGGGTCTTCCAAGCATGTTTGTCCAAGGACCGACCGGTGTGTCGCTTTCACCTACATATACTTGGCATGGAGTACAATAGTAATAACGGTACTTCCCTTCTTTTGTCTGAATGACATCAGGAGCCCATACCACTTCTGTCGTAGGCCAATTCATTACTTGATTCTTCCAATGCACGAAGTCTTTGGATATCCAGACTTGTGCCGGACCATAACCGTTGCCTGTTCCGTCGGTTGTCGCATAAATGTAGTAGGTGTCACCGAACTTGCGAATTGTAGGGTCGGCGAAGTAACCTGGAATAAATGGATTCCCCGCTCCTGGCGTGTTCCATTCGACCGTAGTCTGTTGTGCGCACACCGTCAGTGTTGAGGCGGCAAATAGTGCCATTAGTAGTTTTTTGTTCATAGATATATAATATAATAATGTGTAGTTGTTTTTACAGTCTTTCGAGCAGGTACTTGTATCTTTGCAGCAATTGCTGTATGGCGTTGTTCGGACAAGTCTCTTGCAATGCTGCCTTTGCGCGTTTCAGCGTCCTGCCGTTTTTCTTCTTTGGATTGCTTTCTAATTCTTGAACCTTCAGCGTCAATGCCGACCAGGCTTCAAGCAAATCGTATTCGTCCTTGGTCACCATCATAAACGACCCGTGTTGCGGGTTGAGGTTCGTGCCGATTTCCACCCCTCTGTCTATTGCCTCTTCTGTCGCATCGGCCTCGCACACTCTGTAGATTTTCGGATTGACTCCGTAATTTATGTACGCCACTTTCCATCGGTTCTCGTTAATCAGACGGAAGGCGCTCGGTCCTTCCACATTGCTCTTGCCTTCATTCGTTATGTGGCATATATCGCGCCATTCATTTGACGGAAGCTGGTCGAACACCGCCTCGTATATGCCTCTTTCATTCCCTGCGGCTCCTTCTCTTTTGTAGAACACATGGTATTGCCTGTCGCAGTCGTTCCAGTCGATATGGCAGTCGATGATCGACAATCCTCCATCGTGGAAGAGCCGTGGTTTTGTGAGGGAGGTGAAGTCGCGTGAGGCGTATGAATAGAATATGCGGTCGTGGTCGTCTCCCTCGTTCGTACTGAGCATGGAATAATATATAAGGTATCCTCCTTCACCATTGTTGTAGTTTGGATCCCATATAATTTGCGGAGCCCAGACACGATTAATCTTGCTCCAATCCTTGATGACGCTCGGACTTTCTGGGTCGGAGAATATTTCGCTGCCGCGACGGAAATCGAAGGTCGTTGACTTCCAATGCACCAGGTCGTTGGATGTCAGGAGGTTTATTCCGTAGTTGAACCACACACGGCTTTTGCGATTACACATGTCGGTCGTGACCATAAGGTAGTTGTTGTCCCTTCCCCTGCAGATGAAAGCGTCGCGCACACCTCCTTCTATTCCTGCGATTTCCTCAGCGTCGTATATCGGTTGGTTGTTGAGCAATGGGTGGAATTTCACACCCCTGTCGTCTTTTGTTCCGAGCGCGTAGAGTGTGTTCTCGCTGTTGCCTGCCATGTGGCAGTAAAGATAACCATACATTTCGTCATCGGCGGCAATGGTGAGCGGGAAAGCCACTGTTTCGTAACCGGCGTTACAGAGCAAGACACCTCCATTTTCTGTATGCCCTTTAGGAAGCGACTTGACATGCAGGGTCGTACCATCGAATGAAAGATACGGAGTGTCGCCCCCCTCATTGTTTTTAAGTTCCCAATGAAGCTGTTTTCCGTCGATATTGCCGGGAAGAGGAATGTCGTTCCTAATAGCGTTGAACTGATAGTCGACAGCACGCATGATTTTGCAGCGTGTGCAATTCGTGTCAGGACAATAGTTCACTTGTGCTTGTATGTCTTGACAAAAGGTCACGATGGTTCCGATTAGGAGTAAGAGTCTTAACTTCATAGCCATTGTAATGTGATTATGCCACAAAGATAAGAATTTTTAGTGACACACGAAAGATGTTAATGTATTTTTCCCTCTATTATTTGTCATTCGCCAAGTTATTCATGCCATCCTTGTCTTAAGGATGAAGGTCTCCAATATCATGCTCCGCGATTTTGAGACGTGTCACAGCCACTGACGTTTGCTGATACGTGCAGGGACAACAGCTGATTGTCGGGCAAACACGTGTATAAAGTCAGGCTTGAAGATGCAAACCTACAATAAAATGAAGAAAATGGGAACGCTTTTGTCTTGAACTCGATTTTTGTTTGTATCTTTGTGGCATTGACAGCCCAATTGGTCTGATTAGACTGATTGGACTGATTAGATGATTTAATAGAAATAAATTGATTATGAGAAGACAATTGCTTTTAATGTTATGCCTGATGTTTTCGTTGTGTGCCATTGCGTATGATTTCGAGGTGGATAGCATCTGTTACAACATCAATGACGGCGAGGTTGAGGTAACGAATGGAAAAGTGTATTCGGGTGACGTGACGATACCTGAGTCGGTGACATACGAAGGAACAGTATTTCCAGTGACAAGCATCGGTGATTCAGCTTTTTACGGCCAAGAAAACTTGACATCAATCAGTATACCCCAATCGGTCACAAGGGTGGGGGCTAACGCATTCTACGATTGTAAAGGTTTGTCAAAGGCTGAGTACGCAAGTATGGAGAGCTTGTGTTCAATTAAATTCGTCGATATAGGTTCCAATCCGCTATACTATGCTCATCACCTTTACGTGAATGGTGAGGAAGTCAAAGATGTGGTAATCCCTGATACTTTTACAAGTGTCGGCGACTATGTGTTCAATGGCTGTACCTACCTGACGTCGCTCACCATCCCAGAGTCTGTCACAAGCATTGGCAGGTATTCGTTCCGCAACTGCATTAGTCTTACCTCACTCGTCCTTCCTCAGTCGTTGACCGACATCGGATATTCCGCTTTCTTTTATTGCAGTGGCTTGCAGTCGGTGAACATTCCCGCTTCGGTTAACACCATCGGAGAATATGCGTTCATGGGATGCCGTGGCTTGCGAGAGGCACATTTTGCAAGCATTGAAAGAATGTGTTTGATAAAGTATGGAGGTTATTCGTCTAATCCTCTCTACTATGCACATCATTGCTATATAAATGGGGAAGAATTGATACAGGCCACGATTCCAAATTCTGTGAGTAACATAGGCGATTTCGCATTCTTTCATTGTGAGCATCTTAATTCAGTGTACATACCTTCGTCTGTCACAACTATTGGCATGCGTGCGTTTTCTAACTGCATTCGACTGAAATCTTTTGTTATTTCAGATTCTGTCACTACCATAGGCGCACATGCGTTTTCTGAATGTGTCACTCTGCAATCTGTCACCTTGCCGGATTTTGTCTCCTACCTTGGTGATCATGCATTCTATGATTGTAAAGGATTGAAAACTGTGACAGTTCCAAGCATATTGTCATCGATAGGAGAAGAAGCGTGTGATAAATGTGACAGCTTGCGTAGCTTTTGGATTTCATTTAGAACTCAGGCTGATATTCCGAATTATGTGGAACGTGATGACATCTTCGATGTATTCTATATTGGGCATTTGAGTGAAGTAAGACACTATTTTAAGATTGGTGGCAAGGAGCAGTTTCTTGTGGCTATTCCAGATTCTGTGACCCATATCGGAAATCATGCTTTCTACAATTTTAAAGATCTATGGTCGGTCACCATTCCACAATCAGTAGCCAAAATAGGTGAAGATGCTTTCTATGGTTGTAATAACTTGTCGGAGGTAGATTTTACCAGCATTGAGCACTTGTGTTCCATCAGTTTTGGCAATGTCTATTCCAATCCTCTGCATTATGCCCACAATTTGTTCGTAAACGGTGATGACGTTACTGACATCGTCATCCCCAATGAGGTAAGTCTAAATGATTATGCTTTCAATGGTTGCAGTTATCTGACATCTATTTCTGTAGAATGGCAGGAGCCACTGCCATTAAACGTGGACGGACTGGTGTTTGATGGTGTAGACAAGCAGAGGTGCGTCTTGTATGTTCCGACAGGCACATCCTCGCTGTACAGGTCAGCATCGGTGTGGAGTGAGTTTGAGAAAATAGAGGAATATGAGGTGCTGGCTATTGATGATGTTGAGACAACGGCAAAGAACATTGTCGGTTTGTACGATGTCAAGGGACATTCTCTCAATACTCCGCAGCATGGCATCAACATATTCCTCTATGATGACGGAACAACAAGAAAAGTGATTGTAAAATGAATAAAATCAGTTGTTTCGCATTACGTCGTAGATGGTTATTACATCTTGCGTGTCAACTTTGCCATCTTTGTTCACGTCGTATGCTGGGTCGATGTCTGCGCTTGTAGATGTTTTGATGTAGTCGTATACGCTGAGGACATCGTTGGTGTCGGTCAGTCCGTCGCCATTGACATCGCTTGGCTGTTTGTCACTCAACGTGATGTTAAACCTATAGCCCTTGTCATTGTATACAGCGACAAGCCGTGTGCTGTAGTTTTCTTCCTCGTCTTTATCAACGAATGAATGGAAGGCGTTGCCTGTATAGCCCACAGAGAACACGTATGTTGAGTCCTCCTCTGACAGACGGCCGTCCTTGTCCAAGCTAAAGCCATAGACTTCATCATAGTCGGCGTTGAGCAGTTGTCCGAGTTTGTTGTACGCCTTCCAAGTGATCAAGTCAGGTGTTTCGCTGCATCCAAGGGCTTCCACTACGCTTGTCAAATCGTATTCGGTTGACGCATATCCGCCTTCTCCGTTGTTCTTAGGGAGCGTAATGTTTGCTTCCGCTACTATTTCGGGCTGTGGGTTTCTTTCCTCGACAAACACCACGGTCAAATTGATAGCAATCTTCTTCTTCTCTCCACGATTTGCAAGATAGTACTCATTCTGATAATAATCGCCCGCGCTGCGGTCGCCAATCTGCTGCCAGAAACTCAACTTGCCGTTCTCGTATCCTATTCCGTAGGCTTTGGTAAGTTGTGGAAGCGGACTAAACGGTGCGGCTGTGTGAAGCATGGCTTCATTGCCAAAGAATGAAAGGTCCATCATGAGGAAACCTGCATCACTTTCTATAAGTGTGGAGTGTGCGTTGGTATACATCAGCAGTGCTCCGGTTGACGGATTGACGGACTTCGTAAAGAATTCAGGCTGGTCTGTTCCGAGCAGTTCCGCTATGCGGTCGATATTGAGGTCGATGGCTTCTTTCATGTAGTCGTCCTGGCTGAGGTTGA
>CAZHZH010000070.1:0-14302 GCA_964537205.1 uncultured Bacteroidaceae bacterium | reverse complement strand
CATCGTACGCTACGACGACGGGACAGTGAAGAAAGTCCTTGTCAAGTAAACACCTAATATTAATATAAGCTGCTCATTGGAGCATCCCCAAGTCTCGACAGGCTTGGGGATGCTGCTTCTTTACAATAGGCGTAGCTTCTGTCTGACAAATGTTAAAATCCCGCATCATATACGGAGCGAATTTTCAAATTGCGTGAGATTACCCATAGGATTGCGTAAAGTGTGCAATTGCATAAAATTATGTGCCCAACTGGTTTTTTTGAAAAATCCAGTTGGGAAAAAAATTTTTCCCAGTTGGGAAATTCTAAGGGGGTGTTTTAAGCGTTTAAAGCCGACAGACAGTGTGCAAGTTTCCGTAGTAGTATGGCAGGCATCAACACGTATCACAATTTACCTAATAATTCACCTTAATCACACAACCAAGAGACATGTATGCAACACATGCTATAAGGATACGCTTGCTACGAATCGGAATGACGAAACTCTTGAAGTCTGGCATAATTTTATAGTTTCCTATAAAAACAAAGAAATATTTTATAACTTTGCATTCAGATACTCAATGCGGACAAAAATATGAGGCCTATAAAGATTCTCTTTCAGTTGCTGTTGACGCTGTTCTACTGTGTCAAAGCCTTTTCAGTCAACAGCGTCCTGTTCTCTTCCGATCGTCTGCCATCATTGACTGTCAACAGCATTGTCCAAGACGAGAAGGGCTACATTTGGATTGGCACCCAGAACGGATTGAACCGTTTTAACGGCTATCACTTTATTACATATCAGCACAAAGACAACGATTCCACATCTATCAATCATAACAATATCACCGCCCTTTTCATTGACCGCAAGGGCGTACTTTGGATAGGTACCCCAAAAGGTCTTTCTTATTACGACGCGGAGACCATGACCTTCATCCATAAAAGAATTCTTGACAACCACAGGCAAGAGCCCCGCATTACACAAATATGCCAATCACCAAATGGTCATTTGATAATAGGGACAGCCGGTTATGGCTTGCTCGAATTATCCGACAAGAATAGTGCGATAAAACGCACATACAGATATTCGTATGGAAAGGGAGACAACTTTTATCCGGCGGTTCATTTTGACAAAACGGGAAGGTTTTGGAGAGGAGACAATGCGGGCAACATCTATTGCTTTTCAACAAATGGCAAGCTCTTGATGAAATCCAGTCCTGGCTATAACCTTTCCGTTTGTTTTTTTAATGGAAAGGATGGAAACGTGTTTGCAGTTTACAGAACGGGAGTGCAGCTTTTCTCAAAGTCGTTGAAAATGATTAAGCAAGTCCATACGGACAACGCCAATGTCAGCGCAATCTATACTAACAGGCTCGGACTGATTCTTGGTACTGACCACGGATTGAAACGCCTTAACGCCAATACGCAAAGCATCCCCATGAACATTGAAAACAACTATATTGACTTAACATCAGCAAATATAAACTCGCTTTTCGAAGACAAACGGCACAATCTGTGGGTTGGTTGTGTTGGCAGAGGATTGTTGTTCTCAAGCCAAAACAAAAACGTATTTTCCACTTGGTCTTTTCCACAACAAGGTATAAAGGTCGGCAGTGTAATATCTTCTATAACAGTGGCTTCTGACGGAGGTGCTTGGGTTGGCCTGCTTGGGGACAATATATATCACTTTACAAAAGAAGGATATATTGACAGGCAGATAGCCGCACCCCACAGTCTGAACCTTGTTTATCGCGACCGTCAAGGCGGACTTTGGGTGGGTGCAGGCACTTCCCTATATCGCATGAACGAAAACTCCGGGGCAATAGTAAAGGAAAAAGACTTCGATTGCGACTTCCTCGCTACTATCAACGATGACGGACTTGGGCGACTTTATATCTCTACTTTCGGCAAAGGGTTGACCATATATGACACTCAAACGGGTAAGGTTCAGACTCATTCAATGTACGAGCGTAACAATCGAAGAGGCCGTCTGTGCAACAACTGGATATCATCAACGCTCCTTGACAGACACGGCTTATGGTGGATAGCGACAGCGTCGGGGGTCTCTTGTTATAATCCCAAGAATGATTCCTTCAGAAACTTCCCTTGGAACAGCATTTTAAACAACTATGCCTGCCTTGACCTTGCAGAGGATATCGAAGGCAATATCTATATTGGCACAGACCGCGGACTGTTCCGCTTTGAAAGGAAGACAGGTTCAGTATGTCCATTCCCTCAAAGCGGAGAATTAAATGACAAATCTGTCGGATCCGTTATCACGCAACAAAATGGAGACTTTTGGTGTGGAACTTCAACTGGCCTGTGGCATTACAGCGCAAAAAGCAAAAGCATGACAGGCCATGTCGGCGACAACGGACTGACAAAAAGAGAATACACCAACAAACTGTCGTTAAGGCTTGATGATGGAAGGCTCGTTTTTGGCAATAGCGTAAGTCTTGATGTCTTTTCGCCAAAAGATATTATTGCCAATGCACAAAGACCTGAAAGTCTTACCATGACCTCCATTATAGTGGGTGGACAAACTTTCTGCCCGAAGAAAAAGGTAAAACTTAGCTATGAAAACAATACCTTCACGTTGGAGTTTTCAAATTTTGATTTTAGCAACGCGCCAAACATCACATTAGAATATCGGTTGAATAACGAAAAATGGAATCAGGCGGAACGAGGTCAAAACAGTATTTCCTTTAACCACCTGCAATCTGGCAATTACAAGTTACAAGTCAGAGCAGAAGAGAACGGCCAATATTCTTCTGCCGAGACCTATAACATTGTCATCCTTGCTCCGTGGTATCGTTCGGGATGGGCGTACTTTGTTTATTTCCTATTAATCACTGGAGCCGTTTACCTATATCTGCGTTACCGCACTAAGCATGAACAAGCCAAACGCCGACTACAAGAGTTTATTCACGCTGACGAACTAAACCGGTTGAAGATAAAGGAGCTAAAAACATTAAATCAAAAAGTTGTGGCAGACAAGGTTGACTCTGTTCAAGTAGAGTCGCCTGATGCCAATCTGTTGAAGCGTATAATAAAAGTCACCAATGACAACTTAAGCAACAGCGAGCTGACAGTTGACATGATAGCCAAGCAAGTAGGACTAAGCCGTTCACAGCTTCATCGTAAGATGAAAGAGCTTATGGGCGTCTCGCCCTCTGAATTCCTTAGAAATATACGCTTGGAGCAAGCCGCGAGACTGTTGCGACAGCGTGAAACAGGCATCTCGGACGTAGCCTACGCCGTTGGCTTCAACAGTCTGGACAGCTTCTCCAAAGCGTTTAAGCAACATTTCGGAATGTCACCTACTGATTATAGCCTTCATTCTTGATGCTCGTTTTCCCGTTCTCAACTTCTATAGTGTACATTTGTCCGCCAACGGGAATGTTGTGAAGCGAGATGCCGCCTTTTACCTTTGCCTTTCCCGGTATAGGTTGGCAATTGTCATCGATATCCAACAAAGCCTCAACACCTATTAACGGCAAGAGCGCCCCCCAGGTGTAATGTGGATCATCACCGACAGAGCCATCAGTACTCATATAATTCTCCGCGCACGCTTCAAGCGGAGTGTTCCAATTGCGCATAAAGAGGTTAACACTACGCTCGGCGTATTGGCTGATATGCTCAGTATCATCATACCGTTTAACACCCTGCCAAACGAGGTAATTGCATGGTCCCCAGATATGTCCGCGCCAATAAGACTGATTCGGGTATAATGGGTCGTCGTATGGAACCGTAGGAACAAGGTATTGTCCCCAGAACTTCTTGGGATTATGCAAGTAACTCAAAACCCTCTTTGCCCGTTTTGAGTCAGGCGCGCCACAGATGAGAGGATAGAAGTTGAGAGGTGTAAAGCGTGTTTGGAAACGCGGCGTACCGTCAGCATTATCGTCTATATAGCGGTTGCAATACATCCCCAGTTTCTCATTCCATAGCTTGGAGTTTATCTCATTGACCATACTGTCACGCTCGTTTTTAAAATATTCCGCTTCTGCGGCGAACCCTAATGTAGTCGATATCTTGGCGAGATATTCAGCGTCTGCCGCCCACAATGATGAAAGGTCTACACAATAGATGTTCATAAGCGTTCCTTTCATCTCAGCGCCATCAAAAGCAGGCGTGTCATCCCAGCCTGATTCCAATACAGCCTCATGCAGCAAGCCCTTACCGTCTCCCCAAGACAGGAGGTAAGAGTTTTTGTGGCGGCGTCCTTCCTTAAACCATTCATGCCATTTGGCAAGCTTTGGATATACTTCTTTAAGGAAATTCATGTCAGGATGCCTCTGATGAAGCTTCCACACACACATTGCGGCAACAGGAGGATTGGTCTTGTTGGGTGTAATATATTCGTTAGAGCAAGGCCAGTGGGCATAGTTAGGTACTTGTCCGTTTTCTAATTGCACTGAAAGCATAGCCCTCACTGTCTCATGTGCGCTTTCCTTGTCGGCAATCGAAGCCAAGTCGGCATTAAAGAATGAATCCCAAGCAAAATAAGGCATTAGGTCGTCATCGTTGTCAATAAAGTCTTTGTTATAAGGAGATTGCCTTGCCATCCACCAACCTCTGCCAATACAATGCGCAATGCGGTGGTCAAGACTACTATAGAGGCGGCTGCCGTTCATCGTTTTCTCTATAGCGCCCACGAAGTTGCCCCAATCGCCACTTGCTGAGGCTTGCGTTCGCTGATAAGCTTTGCCTGCTTCTTCCAAACAAGATATTATTTCACTTTGTGAATAATCTTTCGTCGGCTTGCCGACAGTCAAGACGAGGACGACAGATCGCTGTGAGTTGAGGTGACAAACACTTGTTGTCTCCTTCTTGTAGTCAGCGTTTAGTCCTGTCATTTCTGGATAACTCTTTATGTCTAAAGGATAACTTCTGCCTGAGTTTGCGGCTACTCCACGAGCCCGCATTTTATTACCGTCTGCCCAATATATCGTCTTACAAGCGCTGAACGGCTGCCGCCATTTCAAAGTCAAGTCCATCGTCTCAGATGAAGAAAGCACGATGCCGACAGTCTTGTTGTCTATCTTGCCGTATGTTATGGTGAAAGGCTTGTCGCCAGATGTTGCCGAGGCTGAGACAAACGAACCATCAGGAGCGCAAATGGAGTATGGCAATAGAGCTTCATCCTCATCCTTGCACCATGTATTTCCCAAGTCTATTTTAGGACTGACTACAAAGGCGGCACTGCGGTTGACCAATATTGTCACACCGTAAGGCTCCGAAGAAGTATAAGGACCTACCTCTACGTTATCATCGCTTGATATACGGTATAATACAGCATCGTGTGGTTGCAATTTTGCGACAAACTTGCCATTGTGACTTGTGTTCTCTCCCGTCCACACATTGGTGAAAGTACATGGACCGTCAATGCCTAATTCGCTTAAATCTATTGTCAGAGAGTCTTCATCCGTTATATTCACATCACCGTCTTTCAGCAACATAAACCTTACGCTTGTCCCCTCGTCCTTATGACCAAGAGCTACATCATCAACAACACCCTTTGCTGAAAAATGACTATAACCTTTAGGCATATCATATTCTATCACGGATGGGGCATGAGCGCCAATGCCTTCTTTATAACCTTTGCCATCAAATCTTATAGAGTCACCAATCACGGCGCTGCCTTTGATCGCTCCACGCCACCCCGCGGTAGCACGTATCCAATCTAAGTCTGTAAGCCTTATTTCTCCTTTAGCTCCGCTAAGCTTTGGAGCTATCCAATCTGCATGATCCCAATTAGATCCGTCTCCTCCATCAGAGATACACAAATAGAGTTTTTTTGTTTCAGGCAGGTCAACGTCAATATCCACTGAGCATTTTCCTGATTTTGCAGATAGCAAGTCACTCTTCCAAAAAGCCTTACCATCATCAGCTTCTATTAGTTTGTCACGGTTGAATACCGCGAGAAACTTATCATCTGTAGCGGGGTCTTTGGCCGTCCATACCACCCACTTCCCACTGTTGAGCAGTTCACGATTATCGGTGCTTCGTTGGTTTATATACAGTAATTCCTTATTGGTAAGCATTTTTATTGTAGCCTCGTCTGTTGTGGGAAGGTCTCCACCAATCATTAAAGGAGAGCGGAACATCGCAAAAAGAGTCAAGAGCATACGTTGCTCTTGCGGCAAAAGGCTGCATCTACGGTCAAAGCCAACTTCCGAACGGATGCCGATGTGACCAAGAGGAAGCATATCCATATCCGGCCAATGACCATCACCAACATACGGAGCCCATCGGCTACAAATGTCGAAAAGATCGTTCACCTGCATCCAGTTGTCCCATAAGTCACCTATGATTCGCCACATATTGGCATGCATCTTTGCATGATTACCATTAATAACAGGTGTCTCGCCAGGCGACATGCTCAGAACTATCTTCCTGCCACACTGGTCAATGGCTTTGCGTATCATTTCTATTTCATTCTGATAGTATGGAAAAGAAAGATCATCAATCTTCACAAAGTCAATGCCCCATTGAGCATAAAGATTGAAAAGAGAGTTGTAGTATTCTTGAGCACCTGGTTTAGTCGAATCCACCGTATATTTGACAGGGTTCCACTGGTTTGAGTCGTTCTTAGTATAAACATCAGAAGCATGGTACATAGATCCCTGTATAGGAGTATTGCGACGCACCGCCTCCTTAGGTATACCCCGCATTACATGGACACCAAACTTCAACCCTTTTGAGTGAATATAATCAGCAAGAGGCTTGAAACCCTTCCCGCCTTTGGAAGATGGGAACCGCACAGGGCTTGGAATGAAACGACCATAAGCATCAAGATTAATAATAGGATTAACCTTGTTGTATCCATGAAAGCTTTCGTTATCAATATACCAGTTTATATCGATTACTACATAATCCCAACCGAATTGTTTCAAGTGCTTTGCCATGAAGTCAGCATTAGCTTTGACTTCTTGTTCAGTGACAGACGTCCCATAGCAGTCAAAACTGTTCCATCCCATTGGAGGCGTTGGAGTCCATGAAAGGAAATTAGTTGAATTGTCATTCGTCGTCTTAGCATGCGTCAATACCGCAATCATCAAGAGCAACGACAGTAGAAGGTTTGATCTCGTTTTCATATGCATTTTTTTTATTTGTTTTTGACGCTGCAAAATTAAGGCAAAACGAGAATTTTCTCTGTGATTGATGTCGCAAAGGTTGGGAAAAATGTCGCAACGACCTTGTTTCTTTAAAGAAATAAAATTTTATGAGACGAAAAGCAACGTCTTTGTTACTTTGAGCAATTATAGAATATGAAATAGCAAACGCAATAGGACATTAGGTTATAGCGATACAAAGGTCGGGGTCTCGATGGTTTTACTTTAAGGAATTTATCCATTTGTCGCGCTCAACGCTTAATTAAGCATACTTATTATGAATCTTCAGTGCGCTATAATCGTTCTATGCCACAGTGTGCTATGTGGCCGCTATGAGGATTGGCTTCGCCCGAAATGGGCTGCGCCTCGGAAAAGCTCAAGCGAGCTTGGCTCTTCACTCGGCTTGCACCATTTGTCACCCAGCCCTAAAGGGCTTCCTTATCATCTGTTATCACTTCCTCACCTTGACCGCCAGTCGGAGGTTCTTCGGTGTCGTCGTGCGATGCGGGGGTCTCGGGGGCGTACTCCTTCAGTGTGGTGCCGTAGGTGGTGCGCAGCACTTTGAACTCGGTGCGGCGGTTGATGGCGTTGCAAATCTCCTGCTCGTCGGGCTTGAGGGTCAAAATGAACTGTTCGGTAAGGGTGTCGCCCTCGCTGAGGAAACTGTATGTGTCGGCAAGACGCCTCCTGACCACTTTCGGACGTTCCTCGCCATACCCTACCGCCGTAAGACGGTCGGCTTTGATGCCATGCGCTACCAGGTACTTGACCACTGATTCAGCACGGCGTTGCGACAGCCGCTTGTTGTACTCATCATTTCCACGGTAGTCGCAGTGGGCGGCAAGTTCAATCGTTATGTTCGGATTCTCGTTCATCATAATGACGAGGCTGTCGAGCGACTTGGTTGAAGCATCAGTCAGTGTGGCCTTGTCGAACTCATAGAAGATGTTGTCGATCAGCACCGGGATGTCGATCGGCGGAAGGGGAAACTGCAGGGTGTACTCGGCGCTCTCACGCATATCCTTTGGTACGGATATTTCCTGCTTTACATTGAGGTAGCCCTTGCACGTGCCGAGCATGACGTAGCTGACACCGGGTGTCAGCACTTTTTGGAAAGACCCGTCGCCTTTGACGCTGAGTTTCTCGTTGGTGCCGTCGTCGCCTATGACATATACAAGCCCTTCTGGCAGCTCATAGCCGTCCTTCTCGTACACCCACCCGGTGACAACCTGCAATATCTCGGGCAGTTCGAAGCTGTAGATGTTCTCCCATCCACGGCTGTTGTCACCACGGCTCGATGAGAAGAAACCACGGTTGTGTACGCCCTCGAACGTCATTCCGAAATCGTCGGCGCTGGAATTGAGCGGGTATTGCTGGTTTTCCACGACCCATCCCTTCACGCTGTCGGCAGTCGCCTTGAAAATGTCGAAGCCGCCCATGCCAGGATGTCCGTCTGACGAGAAATACAGATCGCCGTTTGGTCGGAAGGAGGGGAACATCTCATCGCCAGCCGTGTTAATGGGACGGCCGAGATTCTCCGCTCCGCCAAAGCCATCCTTCATGATGCGGGTGCGCCAAATGTCGTATCCTCCCTCGCCGCCAGGCATGTCGCTCACAAAATAGAGCCACTCGCCGTCGGGACTCACCGCCGGATGGGCGAAAGAGGAGAGTGTGTCCTTGCTGATTTCACATTTCACGGGCTTGCCCCACGACGCGTCGGAACGCGAGGACTGATAGATCTCAGCATAGCGGGGATATGACGGGTCGGAACTGCAGCGCGTGAAATACAGGGTCTTGCCGTCGGGCGATATGCAGCTTACACCGTCGTCGTACTCGCTGTTGATTTCCGAAGCTATCTCCTCGACCTGCTTCCAACGCTTGTTCTCGTCCTTTCTGGCTATGAACATGTCGGAAGGCTTCACACCCGTTATGCCGCTCAGCTCGTCGCCCGTGGCGTTCCTGCGGGTTGAAGTGATAATGAGCTGGTCGCTGTCGTCACCATAGAGCATGGGAGAATAATCGGAGCGTGAGGAGTTGAACAGTGCCTCCTTCTTCACTTTGTAGAGGTTGGGATGGGACTTCCACTCAGGTGCGAGTTCGCACGACTGCAATCCGGCGCGGGCGATCTCGTTTGCAGGGTCGAACTGCAGGTAGGAGGTGAAACTTTCTTTTGCACCCTTGTAGTTCGCCAGCTTCAGTTGCTGCTTGCCAAGATAGAGCAAAGCTGTCGAATCGGGGTAATTGTACCTCACCGCCGTGGCAAACGCCTGTGCGGCCTTCTGTGGATTGTTGATACGGCGGTAGCAGTCGCCCATGCGGAACGACCGGTCGGCGCGCCTCGCCTTGTCTTTCGACGGCACGCGCTGGTACGACTTCTTGTAGTACTGCGCCGCCACGTAGTATTCGCCCAGCGCGAACGACTGGTTGCCCTTCTTCAAGTAGATGCCCTCATTGCTGCAGGAGGATGCAAGAACCACCGCGGCTGCAATCATATATATATATCTGACTTTGCTCATCATATATCATGAAACGTGAAACGGGCTTTCTTTATTGTGCTTGACGGCTCCGGACGACGGGTGCCGGACTCGAAGGTTTACTTGCAAATATACTTGACACCCCGACCGTCCTTGCCGCGTACTATGTTCACCCCCCTTTGAAGTCCGTCGAGTTGCATTCCTGAAAGGGAATAGACCGCCGCAGCTTGGTTTGTGCCGGATATGGGAATGATGCCGCTCATCGTGTCGCGCAGGTATTTGAAGTTGTTGTCTATGATTGCCCGAACAAGTTCCGCTCCTCTTACCTCATACGCTCCCGCGCTGTCTACGCCCGCATAGTCCATCATGATGATGCCCGTAGGTCCCGCGTCGTGCGAGGCGAGATAGTCGAGTATGGCATTGTGAGTGTGCGCCGCATTGTCGCGGTAGCCGTCGCTCGTGGATATTTCGTAACCGAACAACGACATGACTTGTGAGTAGGCTGACGCGAAATTGATGACCCACCGGATGGTGCTCGTCATCGTGGCGGAAGTCTTGTGCTTCGTGCTGAAATCAAGCAGGCGGTTGATCGCCTCAATCTTTGTGTCCACCCCACCCTCACCGTGAGTGTCGGAATAGTCTTGCATGTACAGCTTGCCGGTGATCCCGTTCGCACCCGCAATCACGCCCTGCGTCTGTTTCGTCCAATTGACCTCGCCCGTCCAGTTTCTGAAAATACCGCCTACGGGATTCGCCGAGTAACTGTCACGGCTCAGCAAGAGCATCTTGCCGCGTACGTCCCCCACCTTCAAGTCGTTCTTGAAATCCGCGAAATAGTCCTTCAAGTCTTCACGGTTCAGAATCTCAAGCAGCCGAGCGTTGTACACATTCTCCACCTGATCGCCATCAGTTTCGTGCAACAGGTGTATGACGGCGAACTCCGACGGATTGGCTATGAGCGAGTCGCGCAGCAGGCAAAGCACGTCCTCGAAATGCGCGCTGGTAGGCACTATGCCGTGGTTCAGATTCATATAATTCTCATATACACACGGACGCAGGTCGAACATCCGCACGCCCGCGCTCCATTGTCCGCCTATGCTGAGATCCTGGGTCTTGGCAAACTGGTTGCCGAGTTCCTCGCTGCCTTCAGCCCAGCCCTCGCCTGTGGCCGCGTCGTGCGCTCCGGGGATTGACAATACCGCCACATAGGTGTCATCGGGCAGACGGCTCATCCAATTGTCCGCGCGCACCAGCTCCGGTGCCACGGCGGACACCATCGCCACAAATAAAATAAGTCCCAATTTCTTCATCGTCAAATTTTTTAAAGTTTATGCGTTTGCACTTCGCAAATATACGGATTTTCACTCTAACCAGCAAAAATCACGTGGGAAAACATTATATTTGCATGGAAAAACAAAAGCAAGATGACAAAGCAGGCGAGAGGATTCGTAAACGGCATCGTGTCGGGCATATCGTTCGGCTTGATACCTCTTTTCTCCATTCCCGTGATAGCGGCAGGCATGGGGAATGTGAGCATTCTGGTCTACCGCTTCCTTTTCGGATCGATGGGCATGCTGCTCGCGCTCATTTACAGGCGCACCAACTTGCGGATTACATGGGGCGAGTTTTGGAGGATATCCATTTTGTCATTGTTCTACAACGGCACGGCACTATGCACTCTGGAATGCTATCACTATCTGTCGTCGGGTGTCGCCACCGCACTGGTGTACACCGACCCCGTGTGGTGCGCGCTGATCGGGCTGATATTCCTGGGCGACAAGTTCTCATGGCGGCTCACTTCCGCAATACTGCTCGCATCGTTCGGTGTAATGCTGCTTACAGGAATGCTCAGCGACGACGGCTCATTTTCCGCATTAGGAGTGATGTGGGGACTACTCTCCGGACTGTGCTACGCCCTCTATCTCATATTCCTCCCACGCCTGAGGGTGCGCGGGGTCACTTCGCTCAAACTCACCTTCTACGTGTTTTTCCTCGGCATGATTTACTTGTCGGCATACTGCATATTCGCAGAAGGCGGCGTAGAAAGAGTGAGCACCCTCCCCTGCCTCATCAACCTCATATTGCTCGGCCTGATTCCGACCGCGTTAAGCAACATCTGCGTCACCATGTCGCTGCGTCTCATTGACAGCACGATAGTGGCGATTCTCGGAGCATTCGAGCCGCTGACCGCAATGGTTGTAGGCATTTGCCTCCTTGGCGACGATTGGAGTTGGGCGAGCATTGCAGGAGCCGCATTGATACTCGTAGCCGTCGGCATCTTGTCGGTAAAGGCAAAATGACAAAGCGACATGAGAGAACCTGGCGAAAATAGTCAAGCAAGTGTCTCTATATCGTTGAAAAGCCTTATCAACGCCCGACCAATAGCATAGGCGAAGTTAACAGGCACAGCATTGCCTATTTGCTTGTACTGCGATGTCAGAGCGCCTGCGAACTGCCAACTGTCGGGAAAAGTCTGAATCCTTGCGTATTCCCTCACAGTCAATGGTCGTGTTTCCAATGGATGGCAACGTTCTGTCTGCTTTTGGGCGGGAGCACAAGTCAAGGTGAGGCTCGGCTCGTCCAACGACAGTCTGCGAGCCATTCCCGTCTTTCCTCCATCAAGATAATAGCTACCGCCCATATACGCTTTCGCCACATCTACGGGAAGATCGCGCCAATCACCGCCTTGTGGAACCATTTCAAGCACTTTTCTCTTTTTTTCAGGATATACCTGCCCTTTCGATGTTGGAACGTCGGTGTCATACAAATCGCCCTTATAAAATGCGTCCTTCAAAGTCATAATCCGATAATAAGGCGACGGCCACACGAAATGAACCTTAGACGCTATATCATTACGGACAGCAATGAGGATTATCCTTTCACGCTTTTGAGGAACCATGTATTTTACAACCTTAAGCACACGTGGCTCAACAAGTGTATAACCTAATTCGTTAATAGTGTTTTTTATCACCGTAAGGGTTTTTCCATGGTCGTGAGATGCAAGTCCCTTTACATTCTCGCACATCAACACTTTCGGATTAACTTCCTTAACCGCCCTTGCGAGTTCGAAAAACAATGTTCCCCTGGTATCATTAAAACCGCCTTTTAAACCCGCATAGCTGAATGCCTGACAGGGGAATCCACCAGTGAGTAAGTCCACCTTGTCACGGAACCTACGAAAATCAAGGTGGTGTACATCACCTTGTGCCACATGCCAGTCCGGACGATTATTCATTAGTGTAGCACATGCGTCTGAATCTATCTCACTGAGCAGTACATGATGAAATCCAGCCATACTCATACCCAATGTCAGCCCACCTGCACCGGCAAAGAGTTCAATACTGCTGTAATCACGCAATGGTTTAGTCTGCATTTCCTCATCCCATTTCGAGTTTTCCATCTCTGCTACCTCTGGGATATTCTTCAAGTCAGAAAGTTTGAAAAACAATTTTCCATCCTTATCTCTTTCCGCCTTAAACCTTCCTTTGTTCTCCCATTGAATCACTGTATGGTCGGAAACCCCCATAATGGCTGCCAAGTTGGCTGCTGATATTGTTGATGACATCATTTTCTCTTTCAACTAATTTTATCGAATCCTTCATAAGTCTTGAAAGCCAACAAATAAAGGCTTTTGTAGAAATGATCCTTGTCGAGTTCGTCATAAACCGTATTGACCAACTTTATCGAAGAGTCATCAGCGATTACGTCATCAAGAACCTTGGGCAAAGCCTGACACAGTTTGAAGAAGGTATTCTCTCCACCAAACACAACATCATAGAACTTGTCAATAGAAATTCTTCTTATGTTGGGATGACTATAATTATCCCTGTGACCATTATTGGTTATGGTAACATTCCACACTACGTTCTGAGAGCGTTTGGCAATAACTTCTACGAGGTAGCAGATGGTTTCATTTGAGCCAGAGCGCATTAGCTTGTCGAGCATTTTCAAATATGTAGCCGAGGCTGCCGCCGAATTCATGGTGTTATGTTTATTCTTCATTTCAACATATATCCTAAGCTCGTTATTAATGATGTCAAACCCGCCATCCTTTCCATTTTGGGGTACTTCCCATCCGTTTCCCGCATACTTGAACAGATACTGATGGAAGTAGCCTATACGGTTGTTATTTGTCTTGTCAATCTGACGGATGCATTCCGACTCAATAGTCTGACGTATGTCCTGCCCATAAATTTTCGAATCGAAAGTCAGCTTTATAGGATCTATGATATTTTGGTTGAACTCCTTCAGGCTTATACTACGCCGATATTGGAGTACTGTCTCTCGAACATGATTGTATAAGTCAGTGTCGGAAATGAAATCGAGGTTGTATTTACTCATTTGGATATTGGCTTTTAATTATAGTGCAAAGTTAGTGAATTTGAGAAAAACTACAAAAGTAAAATACGAGAAAAAAGAAAAAGTCCGCTGCCGCACCCTTGTAGAGTCCAACAGCAAACGCAAAGTTATAAATAGATTTTGAAAAAACGATTTTCATGCATGTAACATGTAATATACGGACGTATCTTTCAAGGGCAAATGCGCCGTGTATTTATGCGATAAGACCAAACACACGGCGACATCACCCTTACAGTAATTGATGGCATATATACTTTTTGCTTTTGTATAACGAGAAGGACTCCTCATCCTTGCACAATACCTTTACCGTTCAGCCAAGGCTGAACGGTAAATGAAACAGCATGTCTTTGCGGTTGAAACATGTTTCAAGCACCGT
>CAZHZH010000069.1:0-14563 GCA_964537205.1 uncultured Bacteroidaceae bacterium | reverse complement strand
GTATACACCTTGTTATATATCTCGTCTGATGTCTTTGTAAAGCCCTCGTCGGTTGGCAGTACTTGACAATCAAGTGCATTTACATGAGTGTATAGAGTGTAGTCCTTACTGTCAGCCGGCTCGCGAGTCCAATACTCTGAAGGAATGACTTTGCCAGTCTGTGCGTCTGTTGGATAATACAGACCATCCTTACCAAGTACGGCTTTGATTTCACCATCGTAATCACTGACCGCGCCGTATGCGTTCACATAACGACTTGGGTCAGCGTCGAGGAAAGTGACCGTAGATTGGTTGAGTAATACTTGGAGGTCGTCACGCGTTACTGTAACATCATTACCGGCAGCGTCCTTGATGGTACTGTTGTAATAGTTCCAAACTTCAAATGTGATGCCGTCTCCATAAGTTTCCTTCAAGTAGTTGATAACAGACTCGTTAATGCCGTCGGTCTTTACGCGGATGCCATCTGCCTCATACGAAACAGTAAGAGTAACGGTGTTGCCGTTGACATCATAAGAAGTCTCGATAGAGTTGTCACCATAAACGTAGTTGTCGTCCTTATGTGAAAGAACAATATACATATCGTCTGCCTGGCAGTAGTATTCGGCTGGAGCAGGAATGAATACTTCAACATCTGTCAACGAGCGTACATGGATAGAGAGCTTGGTTGAGATATAGTCGTCATTATCCTTTTCTTCGTTCAATGAAAGGTTTACCTCAACTTCGTCAGTAGTCTCAACTACAGGGTCGTCGGTTGGATCTGCAGGGTCAACAGGATCTGGGTCGGTAGGATCTTCGTCAATAACTGGCTTCTTGTCGTCAGAAGTAGTAGTCTTAAGCACAACGTTTGTGCGGAATACCATGTCCTGATAGTCGTAGTCGGCTGATGAACCGGAATCGCCTCCCCAGTCTTCCAAGCAAAGATAGGTTGCACCATTTTCTTCAAATGTGCCTGCATGGACATTTGTCTTCTCATCGAGGGTGTTCAATTCTGTCAAACTATAATAATAAGTTGACTGTATATCGTAAGATGGAGTTGTTTGATTATAGATTCCATCCCACTTGAAGCCGAAACGATAGCCTTTCTTGACTGTCAGCTCTACGCCGTTCATACTTCTTACACTCTTTTGATTCACCTCATCCCACACATAATTATACGAAGCGGCAACATTGCTCCAAATCTCAACCTCATGATATTCTTCATTTTCGTCATAATAGAATGCATATAATGAATGGGTTTGGTTCGTTTGGCTTGTTATAAAGTAAAGGTCAACAGTAAGATCCTCATCAGCCTTATAAAGGAAGTCGGTGTTAATCTCAGCACTGTTGTTTACCCCTTCTTGAAGTTTGTTCGTAACAATTGACGCCTCAGTTTCATAGTCAAGCGCAGTTGTAGTAATCTCCTTTGCTGTAATTACATCATCGGTTCCCTCAGCACGAGTAAGAGCCTTAGTCTTGAAAGTCGAGTAGAGTACATTACTTCCTGAGTAAAGTACGAAGTCAGGAGTTTTGGCCGGGGCGATCTTAACGCCACCGTCTGCAACGTCCACAGAGTCATCGCTTGAACATGCGGTCATCAGTGTTCCTACTAATGTCACCAAAGCACAACCAATGATAAAAAATGATTTCTTCATATTGTAAAATATTAGTGTTAGTTCTTGTATTACAATCGCGTCATACATTCATTCGATGCAAAGGTAAATATACCTTATTAATTTAAAAGGCACACATGAATAAAAAAAGATTCTAACATGTAAAAAAGTGTGTCGTCATTCGCAATTTGCAAACTTGACATTACAATCGCGCCTGCCAACATGTTCCATTCAGCTAAGAGTTTGTATTAAAAAGGGAAAAGTATGTTAACCCCTTTCCCACCCTATAATAGATTTATGTAGTTTTGCATCGGAAAAACAAAAGGCGACTGACGCCCCAAATAAAGGAAACATGAATAACAATAGTACAGGTAAAATCACTCAGATTATAGGTCCGGTTGTGGACGTATCGTTCGATGGAGACGTAAAGAACATGCCTCCTATCTACAATGCGCTAAGTATCAAGCGTGACGACGGCACAAACATTGTGCTCGAAGTGGAACAGCACGTGGGAGAACACACAGTGCGTTGCATTGCAATGGACAGCACGGACGGACTACAGCGTGGAATGGAAGTAATAAACACGGGCAACCCTATTTCAGTACCTACTGGTGAGGAATTGAGAGGAAGGGTGATGAACGTGACAGGTGAGCCGATTGATTATCTCAAAGATTTTGGCGGTGACATCCAACGGCGTTCCATTCACCAGCCTGCGCCTTCGTATGAAGACCTTGCTATTTCTTCCGAAATACTTTACACAGGGATAAAGGTCATCGACTTGCTCGAACCATATAGCAAAGGAGGCAAAATCGGATTGTTCGGTGGTGCCGGCGTGGGCAAGACCGTGCTAATCATGGAGCTCATCAACAACATCGCCAAGGGGCACAACGGAATATCGGTGTTCACAGGTGTTGGCGAGCGTACACGTGAAGGCAACGACCTGTTGAGGGAGATGATTGGAAGCGGAGTGATAAACTACGGAGAGAAATTTAAAAAGGGGCTCGACAATAACGAGTGGAACATAAAGGATGTGGACATGGACGCTGTCGCACAATCGCAGGCAGCCCTCGTGTTCGGACAGATGAACGAACCGCCTGGCGCGCGTCTAAGGGTCGCGCTCTCCGGACTTTCGGTCGCAGAACAATTCAGAGACCAGAACAGTGGAGGACGTGACATCCTGCTATTCATCGACAACATCTTCCGTTACACACAGGCAGGCTCCGAAGTCTCAGCCCTTTTGGGACGTATGCCATCAGCCGTCGGGTACCAGCCTACCCTGGCGTCGGAAATGGGAGAACTTCAGGAACGAATCACTTCAACCAAGAACGGAAGTATCACGTCGGTCCAAGCGATATACGTGCCTGCCGACGACCTGACAGACCCTGCCCCTGCAACGACATTCAGCTTCCTCGACGCAACGACAGTGTTGTCACGTAAGATCGCCGAACTCGGCATCTACCCTGCCGTCGATCCACTCGACTCAACGTCACGAATACTCGACGCCAATATCATCGGAGAGGAACACTACAACGTGGCACAAGGAGTAAAGCAAATACTGCAGAAATACAGCGAGCTGCAAGACATCATCGCCATCCTCGGCATGGACGAACTGAGCGACAGCGACAAGCAAGTCGTATCAAGGGCGCGAAGGATACAACGCTTCCTATCCCAGCCGTTCCATGTGGCACAACAATTCACCGGACTGCCAGGCGTCATGGTTCCGATCGAAGAGACAATACGCGGATTCAAGATGATACTTAACGGCGACGTTGACGAATATCCGGAACAGGCGTTCATGAATGTCGGAACAATCGACGAGGCTATCGCAAAAGGCAAGAAACTGTTGGAGAAGGTATGAAACTGAAGATATTGTCACCAGATAAACTGGAACGTGAGGCTGAAGTACAATCGGTAACACTCCCGGGCGCGCTTGGACGATTTACAGTCTTAAAGAACCATGCCGCTCTGATCTCGAACCTTGTCAAAGGTACCATAACCTACAAGCTGGAAGATGGTACAGAGCAACAAATCGATGTCGACGGCGGAGTAGCAGACATCATGAACAACGTAATAAGAGTTTGTATTAGTTAAAGTACAGATCATGAAGAGAACATTAGTCATATTATTTACCTTGGTTTGTCTGATGAATAGCCATGCCGCATTTGCCGCGGAAAGTTCAAACGGCACGTTCGACATTAAAGAGACTATATTCGAACACCTTGAGGATCACTACGGATGGGAAGTACCGTTCTCTTCAACAAAGAGGATACCACTGCCGGTCATTGTGTATAGCAAGACAAGCGGATGGCATGTGTTCAGTTCGGCAAAAGTGACCGACGGCGGCAAGGTTGGCAATTTCTTCATCTCCAAGTCTGGTGACTACAAAGGCAAAGTGGTTGAGTTGGTCGACGGCAAGGAAGTGCGTCCGCTCGACATTTCCATCACCAAGAATGTGGCGGCCTTGATCATAGCCGCACTGTTGGTCATGCTAATGGCATTCAACGCGAAACATTGGTATAAGCGGCACCAGATGAAAGCCCCCCGGAAAGTCACCGGCTGTATTGAGGCTCTGATCGAATTCATTTATTCAGGAGTCATCAAGCCGTCGTTGGGCGAAAAGTCGGCACGCTTCGCTCCATACCTGCTCACGGTATTCTTCTTCATATTCACGATGAACCTATTGGGACTGATTGTCATCTTCCCTGGCGGAGCGAACCTTACAGGCAACATCGCGGTGACGCTCGTGCTTGCACTTGGAACATTCTTCGTTACAAACGTGTTCGGCACCAAACATTATTGGAAAGACATTTTTTGGCCCGACGTTCCATTGTGGCTGAAATTCCCCATACCTATCATGCCGATTATAGAGGTGTTCGGCATATTCACCAAGCCGGCTGCCCTGACGATACGATTGTTTGCCAACATGATCGGAGGTCACATGATAGTGCTCGTACTCACATCGCTTATATTCATATTCGCCGCTTTCGGAGTCGTGGCGCAAAGCGGAGTGGCCGTGGTGTCCGTCTTGTTCGAACTGTTCATGCTCATGCTCGACGTGCTGGTCAGTTTCATACAGGCGTTCGTGTTCACAATACTTTCGTCCATCTTCATAAGTTTGGCACAAGAAGAGAAATAATAAAACAATTACAGATATAATCAATAACAAATTAAACAAAGAAGATTATGTTAGGAACAAATTTACTACTCCAAGCAGGAGAAGCGACACAGATGACAGTTGAAGCAATTAAAGCTTATGGTTTTGACAAAATCGGAGCCTGTATCGGTGCAGGAATTGTAGTTATTGGCGCAGCATTGGCTATTGGTAAGATCGGTCATGCCGCAATGGAGGCGATCGCACGCCAGCCAGAGTCATCAAATGACATCAGAAGCAATATGATTGTTATCGCCGCACTGATCGAAGGTGTCGCATTGTTCGCAATCATTGTCTGCATCCTTGCATTGTTCGTTTAATAAACCGAGACCATGGAACTGTTTACACCTGAATTCGGTTTGATTTTCTGGATGTTCGTCGTATTCGTCATCCTGTTGTTCATACTTTGTAAGTACGCATGGCCATACATTGTGAAAAGTCTCGACAAACGCGCCGAGCTTATCGACAACGGCGTAACGTATGCCACACAAGCAAAGGCACAGTTGGACAACGCGACAGCAGAAGGTCAAAAGTACATAAAGGACGCACAGTTGAAACAAACTGAGATGCTCCGCGAAGTGGCACAAAAGAAGACGCAGTTGGTGGAACAGGCAAAAGCAGACGCTCAAAAAGAGGCTGACAAGGTTAGGGAACAGGCAAAGGCAGACATAGAGCGAGAGCGTAAGAAGTCAGAAGCGGAGTTGCATGACCAGATCGGTGATTATGCAATCATGGTCGCCGAACGCATTCTGCGCAACCAACTGGCGGATAAAGACGCACAATACTCACTCATTAACAAGATAATCGACGAAATTGAGACTGGAGGATAATGTAGATGGACAACGGACTGATTCCAAACAGGTACGCCAAGGCTCTGTACAAATATGCTGCGGAGAAAGGGTGTGCGGACCGGATATACGATGAAATGCGGTTGTTGTGCAAGTCTTTTGAGAATAACGCGGAACTCAATAAGACACTATGCAACCCCTACTCGTCGCTCGATGACAAGGAGAAGATATTGCTGACAGCCGCGGGTACAAGTTCCGACGACATCCTTATCGACTTCTTCCGCCTCATGATCAGACACAACCGACTGGAGCTCTTCAGAATCGCATGCCTCTTCTATCTTGAAGTCTACAGCAAGGCTACAGGACTCATGCACGTGGAAGTCCAGTCCGCCGTTCCCATCACCAACAGAATCAAGGACAAGATTGGTGACATACTTAACAAAGAATTTCCGCAGAAGAAATTTGAAACCACCTACAATGTCAACCCTGACATCATCGGAGGCTTCGTAATTAATACGAGAACGTCTATTCTGGATGCATCGGTTGCTACAGAACTTAATAGATTCCGTTCAAAACTCATAAACCAAGATCGCAATGATTGACCCAAGTGAAATATCAGATGTTTTAAAGAAAGAACTAAGCGACGTTTCATCGAAACTGTCGTTCGAAGAAACAGGCAAAGTACTGCAAGTAGGTGATGGCGTGGCACATGTCTACGGACTCGACAAAGTGAAAGCCAACGAACTTGTCAGGTTCGAAAATGGAGTGACAGGTGTTGCAATGAACCTTGAGGAAAGCAATGTCGGTGTCATCTTGCTCGACAACGCAAGTTCGGTGGAGGAAGGAATGAACGTAAGGCGCACGAAAGAAATAGCGTCCGTCAAAGTGGGCGAAGGACTCTTGGGACGAATTATCAACGTGCTGGGCGAACCCATCGACGGCAAGGGGCCTATCGCAGGCGAGAGAATCGAACTGCCTCTTGACAGAAAGGCTCCGGGCGTCATCTTCCGCCAACCCGTAAAGCAGCCGCTGCAGACAGGCATCATTGCCATCGACTCCATGATTCCTATAGGCAAAGGACAGCGTGAGCTGATCATCGGCGACCGGCAGACAGGCAAAACCGCTATTGCCATCGACACGATAATCAACCAACGGGAGAACTTCGAAAGCGGGCATCCTGTATATTGCATCTACGTGGCAATAGGGCAGAAAGCCTCGACAATCGCATCGTTAGTCAACCAGCTCACACAACGCGGCGCGATGGACTACACAATCATAGTATCGGCAACAGCGTCCGATTCCGCGGCGATGCGCTATTACGCTCCTTTCACCGGAGCCGCTATCGGGGAGTACTTCAGAGACACCGGCAGAGACGCCCTTGTGGTATACGACGACCTGTCGAAACAGGCTGTGGCATATAGGGAGATCTCACTGATATTGAAACGCCCGTCAGGACGTGAGGCTTATCCTGGCGACATATTCTACCTGCACTCCCGTCTGCTCGAACGTGCCGCTAAAATAATCGAGAACGACTACATAGCTTCAAAGATGAACAACTTGCCGAAGCCTTTGAAAGATAAGGTGAAAGGAGGAGGTTCTCTTACCGCCCTGCCAATCATTGAGACACAGGCCGGCGATGTATCGGCTTACATACCGACAAACGTCATCTCCATCACTGACGGACAAATATTCCTCGACACAAGCATGTTCAACGAAGGACTCCGGCCAGCCATCAACGTCGGCATTTCCGTTTCGCGTGTAGGTGGCAACGCCCAGATAAAAAGCATGAAAAAAGTGGCAGGCACATTGAAAATCGACCAAGCGCAATTCCGTGAACTCGAATCTTTCACCAAGTTCGGAGGCGACGTTGACGCTGTCACCGCAAAGACCATCGACAAGGGAAGGAAAAACGAACAACTGCTTGTGCAGCCGCAATACACCCCGCTGAATGTGGCCGAGGAAGTAGCAATCGTATTCTGCGGTGTCAACGGCCTGCTCGAAAAGGTTCCAGAAGACAAGGTACACGAATTTGTGAAGATGATGCTTGAACAACTACGGCAAAGCCACCCCGACATACTCGGACAGTTGGGTCAAGGCACACTCGACGACAAGGTATCCGCTACTATCACACAAATCGCACAATCTGTTTCCGAAGGATTCTAAATTAGTCACAACTAAAAGACAATGTCAACTCAACGTGAATTAAAAAGACGCATCAACACCGTGGCTTCCACCGCGAAAATCACAGGAGCCATACGGATGATAGCGTCAGCCAAAGTTCATAAGACAGAGGTGCTGCTCAACCAATCGGAGCCTTATCACGAAGCGATAAGGCAGATTCTGACACACCTCTACGCCACTGATAACGGAACCAGCTTGCAATCTGAGTTCCTCACCAAGCGTCCTGTCAAGCGGCTCGCACTCGTAGTGCTTGGCAGCGACGGGGGCTTGTGTGGCGCATACAATATCAATATCATAAAAGAAGCCGCGGAAATAGCAAAGGCGCTGAAAGCGGAGAACGTGGAAGTGGACCTCTATCCAGTAGGCAACAAACTGCGGCATGTAGTAGCCACAGCCAAACTGCATGATGTCAACGTCATATCCAGTCCCGCACTAAAAGCAGAGACTTCAGCGGAACAAATCATCTCTTTGTCAAAACTACTGAAAGAACGGTTCGCACAACATGAAGTGGACAAGGTGCAACTGCTCTTCATGCACTATAAAAGCATGGCGCATCAGACATTGTGCCAACAGACGCTGTTCCCTATGGAGCCAATACAAACCGACGGAGTAAAAGACAACATCGACCCACTTTGCATCATGGAGCCGGACGCAGCTGATATTCTTAACAACATACTGCCGATGTACGCCACATCAATGATGATTCGCGCCTTCAGGGAAAATGCGGCAAGCACATACGCGGCAAGGATGATCGCAATGCAGACTGCCAATGAAAACGCGACGAAGCTCAACGACGAACTCGTACTCGAATACAACAAACTTAGACAAGAAGGGATTACAACAGAGCTACTCGACATTCAAGGCGGACAGATAGAACAATAAATTAATCTACAAATGAATGTTCTTCAAAAAAAATTATTAACTTTGCAGCCGGAACAACCACGCAAGTCAAATGAGCAGAGCCAAGCTCGCTTGAGCTATGCCATGACGCAGCCGTAGTCCCCTGTCATGCCACAAGGCTGATTGGTGTTCCACTAAAAAAACAAGGACATCCATAACCTATAAACATATAATTGTATGATTAAAATTTTTCTATTATCAGCCTTGCTTTTGGCGACTGGTACAATGTCGGCACAGCAGACAAAAAAACAAGACGTGATGACCAAGGACAAAGGTACTTACGTCATCAATACGGCGACTATATGTGACGCAAAAGGATTCAAGGGACAAGTTCCGTTGATCGTCACAGTCAAGAAAGACAAGATAGTAAAAGTTGAAGCGGCCGCCAACCAGGAAACACCAAAATACTTCAAGACCGTACAAGACGGCATGCTTCCAAAATACGCCGGACTCAAGTTTGACAAATACGAGACCATAGACGGTGTCACAGGCGCCACTTTTAGCAGCAAAGCCGTAAAAGCTAACATGAAGGCGGCATACGAATACTATAAGGCCCACAAATAATCATAGGGAACCACCCTGGCGGATTACTCAAAATTAGGTATCAAAAAATCAATGTAGAGAACTGTTTAGTTCAAAGCGGTCATAGTTTCCCCACTCTTACATCTGTTTTGGGTATTTTCCGTATAAATGATTATTCATACCTTTGCAACCGCAAAATAACGGAAACCAAGGTATCAATAAGACATCAATTTATTAATGTTTTTATTTAGATATATTTTAAAGAGATTAAAGTTATGAAGATTCAAAAAATCGTCGGACGTGAAATCCTCGACTCACGTGGCAACCCGACTGTAGAGGTAGACGTAGTTCTTGAAAATGGAGTTTTAGGACGTGCAGCTGTACCATCTGGCGCCAGCACAGGTGAAAACGAAGCGTTGGAACTACGCGACGGAGATAAAAACCGTTATCTTGGAAAAGGCACACTCAAGGCAGTTGAGAACGTGAATAAAGTAATCGCTCCTGCTCTTATCGGTTGGAACGTGCTTGAACAGCGCGCAATCGACCAAAAGATGCTTGAGCTCGATGGAACTCCTACAAAGAGCAAGCTTGGAGCCAACGCCATTCTGGGTGTTTCGCTCGCTGTCGCTCACGCAGCGGCCAACTCTCTTAACATTCCTCTCTATCGCTACATCGGTGGAGCGAATGCATACGTTCTCCCTGTTCCAATGATGAATATCATCAATGGTGGAGCACACTCCGACGCTCCTATCGCATTCCAGGAATTCATGATTCGCCCAGTTGGAGCCCCTACACTCAGAGAGGCCGTACGCATGGGAGCCGAAGTATTCCATCACCTCGCAAAAATCCTAAAGAGTCGTGGTCTGTCCACAGCTGTAGGCGATGAGGGTGGTTTCGCTCCAAACCTCGATGGTGTTGAAGACGCTCTCGACTCTATCTGCCAAGCTATCAAGGACGCAGGTTACGAACCGGGCAAGGATGTGAAGATCGCCATGGACTGCGCTTCTTCTGAATTCGCCGTAGTTGAGAATGGTCAGTATTACTATGACTACCGCCAGCTCAAGAATGGAAAGAAGAAAGACCCTAACGGAAAGAAACTCAGTGCTGACGAGCAAATCGCATACCTCGAAGAGCTTATCAACAAATACCCTATCGACTCTATCGAGGACGGACTCGACGAGAACGACTGGGACAATTGGGTGAAACTCACAAAGCGTATTGGTGACCGTTGCCAACTCGTAGGCGACGACTTGTTCGTTACAAACGTCAAGTTCCTGCAAAAAGGAATCGCCATGGGTGCGGCAAACTCAATCCTTATCAAAGTCAACCAGATCGGTTCACTCAGTGAAACTCTCGACGCAATCGAGATGGCACACCGTCACGGCTATACAACCGTAACTTCACACCGTTCAGGCGAAACAGAGGATACTACTATAGCTGACATAGCAGTTGCTACAAACTCTGGTCAGATCAAGACAGGTTCAATGTCACGTACCGACCGTATGGCTAAGTACAACCAACTCATCCGCATCGAGGAAGAACTTGGCAGCGTAGCAAAATACGGTTACAAGAAAATCAAATGACATTATACCTGCGCAGTGGTAAATCAACAGGTTTTATACTGTGTACCTGATTGATTTTTGCATATAATGAATAAACCATACTTTAGAACGAGCCTCATTGCGAAATGGGGCTCTTTCGTTTTCTTCGGAGCAGGCTACCAGCCAGCTTTTCGGAAGTCACGACCTACAGTCAACCGACGACGGTCATCAAGTAGAATAATACCAGTAGCCATAAAGACATCCGACAGCCCTTCTTCTCACCTACAAAACTATATACACCTTATTATATATATAGCAATGCCGGTGCATGGGCGAATAATAATTTCGCACAAAGTATTCCGACTTTCAGATTTTATCTGTACATTTGCAACTGATTTGAATGTGAAGCGCGCGATATGAATACAGACACGGAAACGATTATAGACACGCTGCACAAGGTGCAGGGTCTTACAGCCGACATCATCAGCAAGGAAGATCAAGAAAACATAGGCAAGATCGTATTAACCCATGCGAAGGATGTCAACACGGACAGCGAACTGGAACGGGTGTTCGGACTCAACCCCATACTCTTCGACCTCCAGACCGCCTTGATAACCATCGAGGAAATCGGCGCCAGCCGGGCGATCGTCATCAGCATACTCCTGCACGAGTATGTCCGGCGCGGTTTTGTTTCCGAGCAGCAGATAAAGGATACGTTTGGCGAGGATGTAATGCGGATCATTCACGGCCTGCTGAAAGTGAACAGCCTGTACGCCAAAAGCCCGAGCGTGGAAACGGAGAACTTCCGCGACTTGCTACTTTCGTTTGCGGAAGACATGAGGGTTATATTCATCATCATTGCCGACCGTGTGAACTTGATGCGGCAAATAAAAGAGCGCGGAACCGACGAAGACAGGAAGAAAGTGGCCAAGGAAGCCAGTTTCCTCTATGCTCCACTGGCACACAAACTCGGACTCTATCTCATAAAGTCGGAATTGGAGGACCTGTCGCTGAAGTACCTTGAGACCGACACCTTCTATATGATCAAGGAAAAGCTCAACGCCACAAAACGTGCGCGCGATGAATACATCGAGAAGTTCATCGGTCCTATTGGGGACAAGCTGGAGGCGGCAGGACTGAAATTCCACATGAAAGGCCGCACAAAGAGCATACACTCCATCTGGCAAAAGATGAAAAAGCAGAAGTGCGCGTTCGAAGGCATATACGACTTGTTCGCCATCCGCATCATACTCGACTCGCCTCCCGAACGGGAAAAGCAAGATTGCTGGCAAGTCTACAGCATAGTCACCGACATGTACCGCCCTAACCCAAAGCGGTTGCGCGACTGGCTCAGCGTGCCTAAAAGCAACGGATATGAAAGCCTGCACACCACGGTCATGGGTCCCGAAGGCAAATGGGTTGAGGTGCAGATACGCACTGAGCGCATGGATGACATCGCAGAACACGGACTCGCCGCCCATTGGAGATACAAGGGAGTGAAGGACAGCGGTGCGAAGTTGGAAGACTGGCTGAAAGACATTCGCTCCGCTCTTGAAGCCCAGACTCCCGACGAGCAACTTGTGGACCAATTCAAAGTAGACCTCTACAGCGACGAGGTGTTCGTCTTCACCCCGAAGGGCGACCTCTTCAAACTGCCCAAAGGCTCCACCCTGCTCGACTTCGCTTTCAAGATACACACAAACGTGGGTCTGCACTGCAACGGAGGAAAGGTCAACGGCAAGAACGTCCCAGTACGCACAAAGCTGAAGACAGGTGACCAGGTAGAGATTCTCACCAGCCCCAACCAACTGCCAAACAGCGACTGGCTCAACTATGCCATCACATCGAAGGCGAAAAGCAAGATCCGCCAAAGCTTGAACGAACAGGAGCAACACGCCGCCATCTATGCGAAAGAAACCATAGAGCGCAAGTTCAAGAACCGGAAGATTGACTATGAGGAACCGATTCTGATGAAGGCCATCAAACGCTTGGGTTACAAGAACGTAACCGAATTCTACAGAGCGTTGGCAAGCGAGGTTATCGGCACTGACAAGGTGATCGACGCATACATCGAGGAACAAAAGAGGGCGAACAACGAGCTTCCTACGGCAGACGTGATAAGCGCGTCGACCTACAAGCTAAACACTGAAAACGATCAAGCGCGGGCGGCAGGCAAAGACGTGCTGCTCATTGGTGATAATATAAAAGGAGTGCAATACACTCTCGCAAAATGTTGCAACCCTATTTACGGTGATGACATTGTAGGGTTCGTAACCATCAGCCGCGGCATAACCATCCACCGCAAGGGCTGCCCTAACTGCAAACACCTGCTTGAGACCATGGGCTACCGTGCCATCGATGTCAACTGGGCGGAAAAGAGCAACGGTCAGTTCTCTATAACATTGCGTATCGTCGGGAACGACAATGTGGGCATCATCAACAACATAACGAGCATCATCGACAAAGAGCAGAACACACTGCTGCGTGGAATCGACGTCAAGTCGTCGGAGGACGGACTGTTCGCCGGCAACCTCACCATAATGATCGACGACAACAAACGGCTCAACCAGCTCATCAAGAAAATAAAGGCCGTCAAAGGCGTAAAGAACGTGTCAAGATGAAGATTGCGCTGTTACAAGTAGGCAAGACAAACGCGAGAGAGTATCAAACTATCATAGCCGACTACACAGAGCGGCTCGCACACTACTGCCAGTTTGAAATCATTACCATTCCGGAGTTGAAAGGGACAAAGGCGTTGTCACAGGAACAACAAAAAAAGCAGGAGGCGTCCTTGATACTGAGGCAAGTCAACGACAACGACTATGTCACACTGCTCGATGAGCATGGAAAGGAGCTGAGCAGCACCGAACTGGCTTCGTGGATTGCGAAAAAACAGCAGACCGCCACCCGCCGCATAGTGTTTGTCATCGGAGGTCCATACGGGTTCGCCACAGAAGTTTACGAGCGTGCGGACGAAAAGTTGTCGCTCTCCCGCATGACATTCTCACACCAAATGGTGCGGATGATATTCGTGGAACAACTCTATCGGGCGTTCACAATCATAAAAGGCGAACGCTATCATCACGAGTGACCGTACAAGCCGGGGGCAGTCAAAACTTGTTTCGAATGCCGAGGCACAGCCGATTGTCCGTGAAAGGTGTATGCAGGCAAAATGCAAACACGACATTGCAAAACAAACATTCGGCTGTGGAAAAATCGCCTTCTGTTAATTTATTTCACTTCGAACTTTGGCTATTACACAAACAATTCGTAACTTTGACCCGATATGTGGAAACGGGATTACTGCCTCGTCTGGACATATATATAAATAAGGTGATGAATTAACAAACAATACTAATTAACAACATTTTCTATGAGAAAATCAATTACATCTTTCTTGGCGCTTGTGGCGATGATGTTTGCCACAAGTGTATCAGCACAAACCACATTCACAGGGTCCGCTGATGTGTATCCGTCAGATTCGAAATATGACGGTAAAACCATCACGTTCTCCCTCTCCGAAATCGCTACGGCACTCGGAACAGACACAGCGACATTCGTGAAGGATCTTAACTATTGGTATGAGAATTGGAGCGTTGACTCATTGGACGTTAAGTCTATCATCTACAACGTTCCTAACGACACTGTAAAATCCGATGACTACACACAGGGTGAAGCTGGTGGATTCTGGATGGACAGCGTTTCAGTTACAACAAGCTGGGGCAACAACTCCGTATGGTACAACGAAGTGGCGTGGAACGCCAATGAAGACGCATTTGAGGTGTTTGTAGGCCAGTACCCACAGGCAAACCAAGCTGGTGACTCCTACTCAACCACACTCTTGATTGAGTACAACAACCAGACTGTGAACCTCAACGTCACAATCAACTT
>CAZHZH010000068.1:0-14722 GCA_964537205.1 uncultured Bacteroidaceae bacterium | reverse complement strand
TAACACTTACAGCGGTTCTGGTTACGGTTGCAGCCAGCGCGCAAACATCTTTCACAACTTCAAAGTTGGCGATAGCAGCCGATGACGGAGGATTGGAAATTGATTTATCTGATTCAAACATCGTACAGACATTGAGTAATGGTCAGTTCACGCTATCAGTAGTATATGGCAGCGATTCAATCGTAAATGTCCGTTCAATTATGAGTCCATATAATGGCACATTTACATTTCCAGGCAGTGTTACTTCATATTATTCTACCATAAATGTTCCAAGTTACACACTAACAGTTGGCGATAACTATAACATTAAGTACTGTTTGCCTTCCGACTTTTGGTTCAAACTCATGTGTCACAATCCTTACAACTATTTCAGAATACGGATCTTTGGAGCAGACAGTAATGGAGACATCTGTTTCAAACAGACTATAGGCACTATATGGGACAACATCGAGCTTGTACAGGGAAGTCATTGGAGATGCTACGGAAATGATACCGAAATTCGTGATTGTGGCAGTTGCACGTTCACGTTGAGCGACGCCGCCAATGAATGGACAGGCAGCGCGGCAGATGTGACTGAATGCTTCATTTGCCTCTCATTTGGTTATTATTAACACTGTTGGGAAGCCGTATGCGAAATCACATAGTAATTTTAATCGCAGTATTCATTTCGCTTTCCATATGCGGCAATGCGCAGGAAGTGATTGCCGGTGGGGTATGCAGTAACGGGCTGCGGTGGGAAGCATACATGGAGGATAATGTTATAACGCTGACGCTTCAAGGCAATGGCGCGATGGAAGAATCTCCTTGGAGAAAGAATGACATCGTGGATCTTGAATTAATACAGAATGTCGTAATCGAAGAAGGTATCACAAGTATCTGTAAAGAAGCATTTGACAACTGCTCCAATATGAAGTCGATAGTCATGCCAAACACAATTACGAGAATAGAAGGCTGGGCCTTCAATAATTGTCAGAATTTGCAGTCTATACAACTGCCAAAGTCGCTCACTTATATCGGACCATATGCATTCAGTTTATGTTCCAGCCTCGAAACAATAGACATTCCCAATTCGGTAACCCGTATTGGTTATCAAGCTTTCAGAAAGTGCGAGAAATTGTCGTCAGTAACGCTTTCAGATTCCATTACCGAGCTTGAAAATGGGATATTTAACGCATGTTCAAGCCTGAAGTCTATTGTCATTCCCCCAAAAGTTACACGTATACGTGATATTTGTTTTTCCAAATGCACCAGTTTAACATCAATAGACATTCCTGAAGGCGTTACAAGCATAGGCATATACACATTTCGGGATTGTACGAACCTGACATCCATTACCATTCCACGTTCTATGGAAAGTATTGGTGCAACAGCTTTTCACAACTGCATCAAATTACAATTTTTATACGTGAACCATCCTTATCCCATAGACCTTGTATTTTATGGAAAGAGTGAGTATGATGATGGAATGTGGTCAAATGTAAATACAGATTCATGTACAATATACGTGCCTAAAGGATGGTCAAGTGTATACAAGAGAGATGAAGACTGGGGAGTATTTAAGAATATCAACGAATATGATGCCGAGCCGTTCGAGCCATATCTGACAATATGCTACGGCGACTCCGTATTGGTTGCTCAGAAAGTGAGAGACAGTTACTCACAGAAGCTATTGATACCAAACAAATACAAAAGAGTGTGGTTTAATGATGAAGACGTAACAAGCCAGATAGTGGATGGTACGTATGTAACACCTCCAATAACCAAGGACTCGACGCTGTCAATAGACATTGAATATGATCGTCGCGACAACAACGGCGACGGAGTGGTGGACTCACAGGATGTGCTGAACGTGTATGAATGCATAAGAAGAAATTAACAGAATAAATACTTATAACGACATGAAAAAATTAGCTTTAATACTATTATCTGTATTGTCAGCGAGCGTCAGTGTGGTGGCAGAAACTATCGCAAGTGGAACTTGCGGTGACAACGCGACGTGGTCATTAGGCAGCGACAGCGTTCTGACAATTTCGGGAACGGGGACAATGACAGATTTCCAAAACATGATTTACATCCCATGGCAAACCCAATCAACGACGGTCAAGCAAGTAGTAGTGGAGGATGGCATAACATATATTGGAGACTATGCTTTCGCAGGTTGCACCAACTTGGAATCTTATTCATTCCCAAATTCCGTTACGCACATAGGCAATTATGTATTTTATAATTGCAAGTCGCTAAATGCGGTATCAATACCTACAACTATAACAGATATAGGGTTAAACGCATTTTCTGGAACAGCATGGTACAATAACATGCCAAATGGTCCCATATACTTTAATGACATGTTATATTCGTTCAAAGCCTCCAACGACATTACATCTGTTGAGATTAAGCAAGGCATTGTCAAAATATGTAACGGAGCATTCAACGGGTGCGGCTCAATAACATCCGTCACAATTCCAAACACGGTGAGGCAAATAAGCCAGAGAGCCTTTTATAATTGCAGAAACCTCAAATCAGTGAACTTGCCAAATACCGTTACGGAAATAGCAAGTCGGGTGTTTTACAATTGTCATTCATTGGAGTCAATAACCATACCGACATCAGTAACCAGCATCGGCTCCAACGCCTTTTATGGTTGTACGGGACTGACTTCATTGGAAATTCCAAGTTCGATCAGGTCGATAGCGACCAAAGCGTTCGCGATGTGCACAGGACTTGAGTCCGTGCGGACTTGTTGGGATGAGCCGTCAACCGTATCAGCGGTCTCAGACATCCTTTCAGATGTCAATATGAACACTTGTGTTCTGTATGTCCCGCGAAACAAAGTGACCACATATTTGGGAGAGACACCATGGGGAGACTTTTTAAAAGTGATGGAATACGACAGCGAGTCTGAAGAAGTGACGCTCGATGTCAAATACGGAAACATCCAAATAATCAGACAAAAGGCATTCCGTAATTCCCAAATAGAATGGAAGGTGCCGGCAGACTATAAGAAAATCATATTCAACGGGGAAGATGTGACAGAAGAAGTGGCAGATGGCACTTTCACAACACCTCCATTGACCGCCAATTCAACGTTGTCAATCGATTTTGGTGATAAAATGTATGACAACAACGGTGACGGCAAGGTAGACTCTCAGGATGTCTTGAACATTTACGAAGGGATGGCAGACGAATAGTCGTGCAAGTCAGATGAGCAGAGCCAAGCCTGCTTGGGCTATGCCATGACGCATGCGACTATCTGCGAAGCGAATAACATCTGATTCATTGCAGCCTGCCCTTATGCCTTAACCACAAATAGAAGCCGGCACAAATAATGACCGACACGGCCGACCCCATCGGGGTCGCCAATCCCATTGGATAAAGAGAGTCCGGATAGTTTACAGACAACAGATAACTAAACGGGATTCGCATGACGATTATGGCAATGACATTGTGTATGAACGACACAATAGACATGCCACACGCACAGAAGAAACCACTGAAACAGAAGTGAACGCCGGCAACGCCCGTGTCCCAGATATACGACCGGAGATACTCACTGCCCGACTTAATTACACCTGCGTCATCGGTGAACAAGCCCACTATGTCGCCGGCGACAAACTGAACCACGATGGAAACCACAAGGCCATACCCCACCGCAATCATCATGGCATCCCACAAGGTTTTCTTAGCACGCGCCATCTTGTGCGCACCAATGTTTTGTGCACCAATAGCGCTGACTGCCGACAACATGGACGACGGTACCAGGAACAAGGCTCCAATCACCTTCTCCACAACTCCGACAGCCGCGGCATCCGTCACCCCTCTCATATTGGCTATCACAGTAATCACGATAAACGCCACTTGGATGAAGCCATCCTGCAACGAAATGGGGATGCCTATTTTCAATATTGAGCGCATCGCCTCACGCCGCGGTTTGAGATCGGTCTTGTTCACACTGATAGCGCGGTACTTACGAATCATTATCAGCGATATCACCACACTTACTGTTTGCGACAAAGTGGTGCCAAGAGCGGCTCCTGCAGGTCCCATATCCATTAGGCCGATAAAGAGAATATCCAAAACGATATTGCAAACGCAAGCCACAGCGATAAAGTACATCGGGCTTTTTGAGTCGCCAAGACCTCTGAATATGCTTGCTATTATATTGTACGCCACTATAAACGGGATGCCAATAAAACAAATGAGCAAATAATCCTTAGTACCCTCCACCGCCTCCTTCGGAGTTTCAATGAGACCGACTATCCCCGAAACTCCCGCAAGCAATATTATGGTAACGAAGATGGCGAAAATCATGAACAGCATAATAGTGTTGCCAACCACTACCGACGCACGCCTATTGTTCTGTGCGCCTATCGACTGCCCCAAGACCACCGTCGTCCCCATAGCCAGGCCAATGATGATGACCGTGAGCATGTGCATGATTTGCGAACCAATACTAACAGCGGTAATGCTCTCCACCCCACAAAACTGCCCTATGATGTACAAGTCGGCCATCCCATACAATATTTGGAGGAAATAAGAAAGAAGATACGGTACAGAGAAATCGACAATGTTTCTCATTATACCGCCCTCTGTCAAGTTTTTGGATTTCATAGTTTTGTCAGATGATATTATTTTGTTTGCAAAGGTACGGATTTTTCCTGTGATTGTAAATGCCTCATGCGTTTTTCTTCATAAACTTTATATAGATATCGCGTTCAAACATAACGGGCGGCATGTTGACACAATAAAGGATGAATAACTTCGTTATTAAATTACGAGGGGGTGTATACATGCATTCCTCGCCATATATGTAATGATGATTTAAACGATACAAAATGATAGATTATATAAAAGGGACAGTTTCCGACCTGGCTCCGACCGTCGCCATAATCGAGTGTGCCGGTATAGGTTATACAATGAACATCTCGCTAAACACATTCACCGACATACAGGGGAAGAAAGAAGTCAAACTATATGTATACGAGTCGATTAGGGAAGACGCTTGGATATTATATGGCTTTGCGTCGAAGAAAGAGCGCGATTTCTTCCTCCTACTACTTTCAGTGTCAGGCGTAGGAGGCAATACAGCGCGCATGGTCCTCTCTTCGTTTTCCGTTTCCGAACTGGCCAATATCATAGAAGCAAACAACGACCGCTTGCTTTCCACAGTTAAGGGATTAGGAAAGAAAACCGCACAAAAAATCATTTTGGAACTGAAAGACAAGATCGGTTCGCTGGAAATTGAATCAAGTGAACCAGGTCAAAGTGCGTCTGCCTTAGCGCAAATCAACAGGGAAGTACACGACGAAGCGGTCGAAGCACTCAAGATGCTGGGCTTTTCACCTGCGCCTACAAGCAAGGTTGTCAGGAGCATTCTCACAGAAGACCCTGACGCGCCAGTCGAGGTAGTCATCAAGAAAGCGCTAAAGATGCTTTAATGTGATATATCGGGATTGAATGAAAGCTAAGAAGTTAACGATATTGTTGTTCGCTTGGTTCATCGTGCTGGCTGTATCTGTCGGAGCGATGTCCGACTCTTCTGTCATGGCTTTCTTCAACATTCCATATTCGCACAAACCAAGGGAAAATTCCGAATCACAGGTTCAGCCCATCGACACAACCCCACGCATCAAGGTAAAGAAAACCGACTATCCGAACGATGAGACACCGATAGAGACATCCATGGACCTTGCCGACCCCGACAACCTCAGTCACGATGTCGGTGAGTACGATGAGAAAAGCGGTTACTATAAAGTCGGAACCAAGCTTGGCGACAACTACCTGAGCGCACCTTACCTTATGACTCCCGAGGAGTATATGGAATGGACTTCGCGAAAATCGCTGAATGAGTATTTCCGTCAACGAAACGACTCACTGTTCGCACGCAAAGGCAAGGACAAGTTCGACTTCACAGACATGCATTTTGACCTGGGTCCAGCAGAAAAGATATTCGGACCCGGAGGAGTAAGAATCAGGACGCAAGGAAGTGCGGAACTGAAAATGGGAATCAATAAAAAATTTGTCGACAATCCTTCGTTGGCCGAACGCAACCGTAAAACCACGGATTTCGATTTCGACGAGAAAGTGAACCTAAACGTTAATGCGAGCATAGGCGACAAAATGAGTTTCTCATTGGGCTACAATACGGACGCGTCTTTTGATTTTGACAGCAAGAACTTGAAACTGAGCTATGAGGGCAAAGAAGACGAGATAGTGAAGTTGTTAGAGGCGGGCAACGTCACCTTCCCTTCGAACAACTCACTGGTCCGCGGCGCACAGTCGTTGTTTGGAATACGCACCGACTTACAGTTCGGAAAACTGAACCTGCAGACAGTAGTCTCACAGAAAAAGTCGAAATCCACCACGGTATCTTCCACAGGCGGCTCCCAACTGAGTTCGTTCGAGATCGAGGCAAGCAACTACGATGAAAACACGCACTTCTTTCTCGCACAATATTTCAGGGACACATACAACCAGGCATGTTCCACCCTGCCTACAATCACTTCGGGAATTACAATAAACAGAATTGAAATATGGGTAACCAACACGTCGGGAGCCACTGAAAACACAAGAGACATCATCGGCTTCGTAGACCTGGGTGAGCGTACGAAGATCAGCAATGCCGACTTGTGGACAGGCTCGGGACTTTCTGTACCGCAGAACTCCGCAAACAACCTGTACACAACCATTGTAAATGATTACAGCGGCACACGAAACATAGACCAGGCAAGTTCCATACTTGAAAGCAACGGATTCCTGACGGGAGGAGTCGACTATGAGAAGGTGGAGAACGCACGACTGCTCTCATCATCGGAATACACACTCAACTCCTACCTCGGATATATTTCCCTGAGTTCCGCCCTAAGGAGTAACAGCGTGCTTGCGGTTGCATACGAATACACCTATGGAGGCAACACATATCAAGTCGGAGAGTTCTCTTCCGACGTGAAAGACAATGACCAGGCCCTATATGTGAAACTCTTGAAGAACACGAGCAACTCACCAAAGATGGGCAACTGGGACTTGATGATGAAAAATGTATACTCACTCAACGCGCAATCGGTTCAGAAAGAGAAATTCAAACTTGACATAAAGTACCTTAGCGATACAACAGGCGTTTACCTGTCATACATTCCGGAAGACAACTTTAAGAACACCACCCTCCTGAAGATGATGAACCTCGACCGCCTGGACGACAATCAGAAAACCAATCCGAATGGGAAATACGACTTCATTGACGGTTATACCATCATAGCGTCAAAAGGCAAGGTGATATTTCCAGTAGTTGAACCTTTTGGAGACTGGCTTGCGACGAAACTGGCAGACGAATCACTGGCTGAAAAATATTGCTACTACGAGCTATACGATTCCACAAAGACTGTGGCGAAACAAATAGCGGAAAAGAACAAGTTTATCCTCACTGGCGAATACAAGGGCTCTTCGGGCAGTCAAATCTACTTAGGCGCGGATTACATACCGCAGGGCTCGGTAGTCGTCACGGCAGGCGGTGTCACCCTGACAGAAGGATCGGACTACACTGTCGACTATAGTACAGGCTACGTGACAATCATCAACCAGAGCATTATAGACGCAGGAACCAATGTGAGCGTCAGCCTTGAAAGCCAGGAATCATACTCACTGATGCGCAAGACCATGCTCGGACTGAACTGGACATACGACTTTTCAAAGAATCTGCAACTTGGCGGTACTTACATGCGGCTCACAGAACAGCCTCAGACGACGAAGGTCGCTATGGGTAGCGAACCATTGAACAACACCATTTGGGGACTCAGCCTCAACTGGAAGCAAAACAGCCAATGGCTGACCAACATGGTCGACAAACTGCCGTTCATCGAGGCAAGCCAGCCATCTAGCATCAATTTCAGCGGAGAGTTCGCACAACTGATCGCAGGCAAGGCAAAAGGCGTGCAGTCGAACGCCTCTTATCTGGATGACTTCGAAGAGACAAAAAAGGCATACGATTATAGCACGCCTACGGCATGGATGTTGTGTTCCACTCCGGTTGACATGGAATATGGCACGCTCAGCGACTCCGTATTGTATGGCTACAACAGGGCGCGGTTGGCATGGTACACTATAGACCCGTTGTTCACACGGCGCAGTTCATCGCTCACCCCAGGACATATAAAAAACGACTTGGACCAATTGTCAAACCATTACGTGCGAGAGGTGTACGTTCGTGAGGTGTATCCAAACCGCGACGTGAACCAAGGCGAAAGCAACACGCTGTCAATTTTAAATCTGGCTTACTATCCTAATGAGCGCGGTCCTTACAACCTCGACCCCGATGTTGACAACGACGGACACCTCAACGACCCTAAGAAACGATGGGGAGGCATGATGCGCAAAATCGACATCAGTGATTTTGAGACTTCAAACATTCAGTACGTGGAATTCTGGCTGCTCGATCCGTTCATCTATTCAAACCAGCGCAACGACGGCAAGACATACGGGGGAGACTTGGTGTTGAACCTCGGTGACGTTAGCGAGGACATCTTGAAAGACGGAAAAAAATTCTATGAGAGCGGCATGCCTGTCAGCGACGCCTCCTCAATATCGTACACCACCTGGGGCAAGGTGCCAAACGAAAAGAGCGTCGTTTATTCATTCAGCACTGAGAGCGGGGCTCGCCAGCGTCAGGATGTCGGTCTCAACGGGCTCTCATCCACTGAAGAACGTGAGTACGGCGCTTATGCAAACTACCTCAACCAAATCCGCGGGAAAGTAAGGCAGGAAGTGTACGACTCAATCTACGACGACCCAGCTGGAGACGACTACCATTATTTCCGCGGCAGCGATTTCGACACATACCATACTTCAATCCTCGAACGCTATAAGAGGATAAACAACCCTGAGGGGAACTCACCGAATTCAAGTGAGAGCGGAGAATCATACAGTACCGCATACAAGACTACTCCCGACGCCGAGGATATCAACCAGGACTATACGATGAACGAATATGAGAATTTCTTCAAGTACACTATAAGTTTGAGACCTGAAGACATGGTCGTCGGGCGCAACTTCATTGTAGATGAGAGAAAGACAAGCGTGAAGCTAAGGAACAATAATGTTGAAGACGCCACGTGGTATCAGTTCCGAATACCTGTCGAGGAAGGTACGACTGTGGGCAGCATCAGCGACATGAGCAGCATAAGGTTCATACGCATGTATCTCACCAACTTTGAAGAGCCGGTCGTGCTGCGCTTTGCCTCGTTTGACCTTGTCGGCGGCGAATGGCGCAATTACTCAAAAGCACTATACACAGGTGACAAACCAAGTGTCAGCGGCACACTGAAGACCGCTGCTGTCAATATTGAGGAAAACAACGACAAGACTCCTGTAAACTACGTGCTTCCTCCTGGTGTCACACGCGTAGTCGACCCTAACCAGCCTCAACTGACGCAATCAAACGAACAGGCGCTCGCCATAACCGTGGAAAACCTCGCTTCAGGTGACGCGCGTGCCGTATACAAAGACATGAATAAGGACTTGAGAAAATACAAACACATACAGATGTTCGTTCATGCCAACGCGCTCGAAGGCGATCAAACACTGCAAAACAACCAAATGAGCGTGTTCGTAAGGCTCGGAAGCGACTATAAAAGCAACTACTATGAGTATGAAATACCATTGACACTGACTCCTGAGGGGCATTACGACACATACACATCAGCCGGATGCGAGGCTGTCTGGCCCGAAGAGAACATGCTCGATATTGACTTCGACCTGCTGACATCCGTCAAGCACGCAAGAAACGTAGCCAAAGCGAACAATCAAGCAAGCTACACTCAATTGTACTACGAATACGATCCCGACCGCCCAAACAACAAAATAAGCGTCATGGGAAATCCTTCGCTTGGGGAGGTCAAGACCATGATGATTGGAATAAGGAACAACGGACACAGCACGGGTTCCGTGGAAGTGTGGGTAAACGAACTACGTTTGAAAGACTACAACAACGACGGAGGTTACGCCGCACAAGGCAACCTTAACGTCCAGTTATCCGACCTTGGAAGCGTGAACCTGACCGGACATCTCGAAACCGCGGGATTCGGCGGGTTGGAAGAAGGCATCTCGTCACGACGCGACGACAACTTATATGAATGGAGCATCACCACAAACTTCGACTTAGGCAGGCTGTTCCCTGAGACTTGGAAGATGAATCTGCCGTTCTATTACTCTTATTCATGGCAAAAAGTGTCACCGAAGTACAACCCGTTTGATACAGACATGCTGCTAAAGGACGCGCTCGACGAATGTGAGACCAAGGCGGAAAGAGACTCCCTGTCAAATCTTACAGAAACCATCGTGAAGAACAAGAACTTCTCGCTTAGCAATTGGAAGTCGAATTACCAAAGCCGCGTCCCGATGCCTTACGATCCGGCCAACTTCGCCTTCAGCTATTCTTATAGCCAACGTTATAAGACAGGTGAAACCACCGTGTATGAGAACGAGGAAAATTGGAAGTTCAACATGAACTACAATTATTCTCCAAAATACAAGGCATGGGAACCATTCAAGAACATCAAGGGCAAGTCAAAATGGCTGGACATTGTAAAAGCGCAGAATCTGAACTATCTTCCACAAAGCATACAATTTAATACCGACATCACGCGAAGCTACTATGAATTCCAAGAGCGCGACATAGACGCGGGAACCCAGCTGCCAGTCACGTGGTCGGAACAATTCTTGTGGAACCGTCAGTTCTCCATCCGATGGGATATATTCAAGTCAATGAAGCTGCAATACACATCCGCGACAAACGCTGAAATAGAGGAACCGTACACTCCGGTCAACAAAGACCTTTATCCCGACCGTTACGAAGCATGGAAAGACTCCGTCAAGACAAGTCTCAGACATTTCGGACGTCCTTTGACATACGCCTCCACATTCAACGGATCGTACACCGTTCCGCTAAGTAAGATACCGGCAATGGACTGGATGTCGCTTGACGGCAGCTATGCGAGCACATACGGATGGAACCGCGGAACAGAGCTGGAGGACGGAACGTCGCTCGGTCACACCGCCAATACGTCGCGTACAGTGAACATCAACGGAAAGATAAACTTCGAGACCCTTTACAAGAAATCTAAGTTTTTGGAGGGCGCGAACCAACGGTTTTCCTCAAGCAAGAAGACTTCGTCAAAGAACAAGACCACCACACAAAAGAAGACCACCACAAAAGGAAACGACAAAGACAATGCAGCTGACAGCAAAACACAAAACTCAGCGGCAAGTAACAAAAAGAAAAGCTTCTCCAAGGAAGTCGCATTGAACGATACGACATACACCGACGTGAAACACGGACAGAAATCGAAGCGCATCATTGTTAAGGCGACGACAAAAGGAGGCAGGACTTACAATTTGAAATACAAGAAGATTGACGAGAACACGATACGCATAAAGAACCTCGACACCATCCCAGTAAAAATCACCGTCACCGCCAAAGACCCTTTGGACGACAAAGGATGGTACAAGACATTGCAGACTGTATCACGCGGACTTATGATGGTTCGCAGTGCAAGTTTCACTTATAGAAACACATACACCATGACCCTGCCGGGGTTCAGCACGGAAATCGGCGACGCGTTTGGACAGAAGTCAGTCAACGGAATCCTCTCCCCTGGTCTGGACTTCGCCTTTGGAGCTATTGGCGACGACTATGTGAAAAAGGCGGCAAGAAACGGCTGGCTTATGCAGAACGACTCCAACATCACGACACCAGCAACGACAAACGCCACAGAGGACTTGCAAGTGAAAGTTACGCTTGAACCGTTGCGCGACTTGAAGATAGACCTTAACGCCAGTCGTACAGTAAATAAGTCAAAGAGCATCCAATTTATGTACAGCGACATGCCTACTACACAAAGCGGAAGCTTCAACATGACCATCATTACCGCAAAGACCGCGTTTGCCGGTACAGGAAACATAAACAACAATTACAATTCAAAGCCATTCAACGACTTCCTGGCTTACATTCCGATAATGAAAGAAAGAGTTGAAAAGCGTTACGAGAATGTCATTTATCCTGTCGGCACAGGTAGTGCGTATGAGGGGAAAGTATACGACGCGGCCAACGGCGAAGTCAACCAATACTCCGCCGACGTATTGATTCCGGCTTTCTTAGCGGCTTATTCCGGAGGCAGCGCGTCGAGCGGCAGCCTTGATATTTTTCCGTCAATATTGAAAATGATGCCGAATTGGAAACTTACTTATAGCGGGCTGTCTAAATTGGCATGGTTTTCACAAAGGTTCAAGAGTTTCAACATCAACCACGCATACAAAAGCGTGTATTCAGTCGGCGCATACAATTCGTATACGAACTACATGGGCTACATGAACGACTTGGGATTCATACTCGACGTAACATCGGGCAACCCTATTCCAAGCAGTATGTACAACATCAGCACGGTGTCCATCACCGAGTCGTTCTCCCCTTTAATCGGAGTTGACATGACATTCAACAGCGGACTCACCGCAAAGCTCGAATACAAGAAGACCCGTTCGCTCAACCTCAGTCTGACATCCGTAGCCTTGACTGAGAATTACTCCAACGACATCGTCGTCGGCTTAGGGTACAAAATGAAAGACCTCAACCTGTTTGGAGCAAAGAGGATACAGTCGGGCATACCAAAGAGCAAGAAGAGTTCAAAGAAGAATTCAGAGAACGACACGGCATCAAAGTCTTCAAACACGAGAGTCGGCGGGGTCAGTCACGACCTGAACCTGCGCATAGACTTCTCTTACAGGATGCAAAACGCACTTAACAGGAATATACAGACAATGGTGACGACTGCCACCAACGGCAGTACGGCATACAAGCTGGCGGTCTCAGCCGACTATACATTCAGCCGCCTACTGACACTCAGCGGTTATCTCGACTGGCAAAAGAACGTGCCGCTCGTATCAACAAGCTCGTATCCAACTACGACCGCCGACTTTGGAATCAGTTGCAAGTTTTCCCTTACCCGATAATTGTATGATTAATAAAGAAACAATATTGACTTTGATAAAGAATAAGGATTGGGGAGGACTGAAGGAAGTCTTTTCCCACATGACCAATACCGAATTCCGCAGAACGGAGGCCGTCATGCGAGACCAAATCATGCCATCGCTTGCAAACGACGATTTCTGGGACGCTTATATGCATTTGCTAATCTACCGGCGCCAATCATTCCTGACCTGCATCCTCTCTATAGGCGAACTCGCAAAAACAGGCGAATTGAACTTCCATTGTTCCAACGCTGAGAAATTGGTGGAATGGTTGAACGCCAACTCTCCAGAATCAAAGCCCAAGATCGTGAGAATGGCAGTTCCGCTACTGACCAGCGCGTCACAGATTAAGGACGTTTTCCGTCTGTTTGCTTTTGAGGATGCGAAAGAGTGTGCGGCAATTTTGGTTAAGGAGTCAACTCCGTACGCATACTATGTACTTCTTGACATATTAAAGCATACGCCCGAGAACAGACCGCTACTTACATCTGTATGCGTCGCCCTCATACAGAAAGGTGACGACTTGTCATTCAACATGGCGAGCATACTTAAAAGCTATTTTGATTTAGATAACATAAAAAGTAATTTCTCATTGCACATTGAAGCGTACGAACTAAGCTATATCGACAAGTCGTACGACAACTTTGTGCGTGTATTAAATGGTAAAAGACCCATCTTATGAAGAAGCTATTCATTGCAACACTAATGATGTGCTTAAGTTGGAATGTGTTCGCCGACACATTTACACCTTATTATAAATATAGGGTATATTTAAAGGACAAGAAACAAAGTGAATACTCCGTGCGTCATCCCGAAGCCTTTCTGTCGGACAAGGCAATCGAAAGAAGGAGACGGCAAGGACTGAAGATTGACAAGACCGACCTTCCAGTATGCACCGCATACCTGCAGAAAATTCGCAGCACGGGCGTAAATATTGTACATACAAGCAAATGGAACAACACGGTCGTCGTCAGCTGTACCGACACATTGCTAATGGAAAAGGTTGCCGGCCTGCCGTTTGTCGCATCAGTCCTCAAAGTCGCATACTACACCAAAGAGGTCGTAAACATACCATACGAAGAACGCACAAAAGACTTAAAGAAGGTGGTGCCTTTCGTCAATTATGACGCGTATGGACCTGCCGGCGGACAGATAGAGCAACTGAACGGAAGGACATTACACGACCTTGGATATAAAGGGCTTAATATGACAATTGCCGTTATCGACGGAGGTTTCTACAATGCCGATGTCATAGAAGGCTTCAGGCACACTAAGATAATTGGTACCAAGGACTTCTCCACTCTGGTAAAAGACTTCTATGCGACCGAATCACATGGCATGACGGTTCTATCGTGCATGGGAGCCAACGAACCATACTATCAGATAGGAACAGCTCCCGAGGCAAGCTATTGGCTCATACGCAGCGAGGACGGTAGTTCCGAACAGCCCGTGGAGGAAGACAATTGGGCTGCGGCAATTGAATTCGCCGACAGTGTTGGGGCGGATGTCGTTAATACGTCGTTGGGGTATCATGATTTTGACGACGGCTTCCCTGATGTCACATACTCAGAGCTTGATGGAAAGACGCGCTTGATTTCACGTTCAGCATCTATGGTCGCCTCGAAAGGCATGATTTTGTGTTGCAGTGCCGGCAATTCAGGTGATAGTTCTTGGAAGAAGATAACGCCACCAAGCGATGCCAAGGACGTAC
>CAZHZH010000067.1:0-14851 GCA_964537205.1 uncultured Bacteroidaceae bacterium | reverse complement strand
TTTCCGTGTGGAACTGGGTTGCCAGTTCATGGGCAAGATGAAGATTTATCAGAACAACAAGGAGGTTGACTTAAACCAAATCTATCAGGAGACAGGAGAAAAGGCAACTGACGACCTCTCTGACTTCATCGACAAGTTCCAAGTCTATCCTGTGCTAAAGATATCACTAACGGGCAGGATATTCTAAATTCATCACACATCAAAACACATGTAGGTGGGGTGCCGATAAAACCAGACACGGCATCCTGCCTTCTTATCCAGGCGACAAGGGTTGTCGTACTATCAGCCTTCAGAATCCAACGTATACATATATGAATAATCTACTAACATTCGACTGGACACATAAAATCATCGAAAACAATAAGGAAGATGGTCTGCCCGCCATCCTCCGCCCTGTTCATAGTAGTGCCAAGCGCATGTTCGATATTGCTTTCAGTTTCATTGTATGCTGTGTTTTATTGCCTTTTGTACCTATAATCGCCCTCATTATAAAAGCGCAAAGTCCTGGTCCCATACTTTTTATCCAAGAAAGAACCGGTCTCAACGGCAAGACATTCAAGTGTATGAAATTCCGTTCCATGAATGTCAACCGGGAATGTGACAAACTACAATGCACGAAAGACGACCCGCGCACATTCCCATTTGGACGATTCATGAGAAGAACCAGTATAGACGAGTTGCCACAATTCTTCAATGTCCTACGAGGCGACATGAGCGTCGTCGGACCACGCCCGCACATGCTGTACCATACCGAATATTACTCACACCTTATCGACAATTACATGGAGCGGCACGTTTGCCGCCCAGGAATAACCGGTTGGTCACAAGTCAACGGCTTCCGCGGACAGACTCACGCACTATGGCAAATGGAATGCCGCGTACAACACGACCTTTGGTATATAACGAACTGGACTCCATGGCTTGACTTCCTTATTATAATCAAAACAATAAAGACTCTTACCGCATGCGATGAAAACGCATATTAGCGACGACTGCACCTCCCCCTTCGTCATACCAACGACCGCAGGGAGGAGCGTATCTTCATAGCGGACCCCATAGCACTGAAGATTGGCTTCACCCGAAATGGGCTGCGCCTCAGCAAAGCTCAAACAAGTTTGACTCTGCATTCGGCTTGCACGATTATTCGCTTCGCAGATAATCGGCTGCGCCTCAGCATAGTTCAAACAAGTTTGACTCTGCATTCGGCTTGCACGATTATTCCTCGCCGATACCTGTGATTCTACCTTCATCTGTCAGTCGGAGTCCGTCGTCGGAAATGGTGATAAGGTGTCGCTTATACAAGTCGCCCACAGCCCTTTTAAAGGTTTTCTTGCTAACATGAAACTCAGCGTATATGTCTTCCGCCGAACTCTTATCATGGAACGGGCACCAACCATTTTCTCTCTCTACCATATATTTGAATAGTTCGGACGAAAAATCCTCTACGTGCCGCCTTCCGTCCGTTTGAAGCGCAATATCCATCTTTCCGTCAGGTCGCACCTCTTTAACATAAGCGGTCAGACGGTCTCCTGTGTGGACGTCTTCGAATATCTCATTTTGATATATCAACCCACTGTACTTCCCCTCGACTATGACTTTGAAGCCAAGTTGGGTTTTCTGCTGAATCATTATCTTCACACTATCGCCCTTGCCATAAGGCGGAGCTGCCTTCGACAAGAACTTTTCGACCTTGGCGGATGCGACGATGCGCGAGGTGAGCGTGTCGATATAGCAATAAATCACATAACGGCATCCCTGTCGCATACGCATTTTCTGCTCTTTGAACGGACAGAACAAGTCCTTCATCAGTCCCCAATTGAGAAAGGCTCCATACTGGTTTACCCAGCTTACCTCAAGGCAGGCGAACTGCCCGACCTCGACAAGGGGATGTTCTGTTGTGGCTATAAGGCGTTCCTCGTTGTCGAGGTACAGAAACACATCGACAACATCGCCTATTTTGCAACCTGCCGGAACGTAACGCCGTGGCAGCAGGATGTCGCCGATTTCGCCGCCGTCGAGATATACTCCGAAGTCTACCTCACGCACGACCTCAAGCTTGTTGCGCCTCCCCAAGCGGATCTCCGTGGATATATGCCGGTCAGTTTCAGTCTCTTTCATTTTCATCGCTTTGCTGTGGGTTTGTTGGATTTTGCCCCGAGGATGCCGCGTCGGCCACGCTTGCTCCTTCTGTCGGATCCGCGGTGTCAACGATCTCCCCATCGGCTATGTGTATTATACGGTCGGTCATCCGCGCGAGGTTCTCGTCGTGAGTGACGACTACAAATGTCTGTTCAAACTTGTCTCTCAAGTCAAAGAACAACCTGTGCAGTTCCTCCTTGTTTTTGCTGTCGAGACTGCCCGACGGCTCGTCGGCGAGGATGACGGCGGGACTGTTGATCAACGCCCTTGCAATCGCCACCCTTTGTTGCTCGCCTCCCGACATCTCGCCCGGCTTGTGCCCCTCGCGGTTGTCCAGCCCGAGGTACGCCAACAGCTCCTTCGCCCTGTCCTTCGCCCACCTGCGCGGCTTCCCCGCGATCATGGCCGGAATCATGACGTTCTCAATGGCGGTGAATTCGGGGAGCAGTTGGTGCGACTGGAAAACGAAACCAATGTGGAGGTTGCGGTAGCGCGCCTGCGCCGCCATGCCAATCCGGGTCAGGTTGTTCCCCTCGACCAGCACGTCTCCGCCATCGGGCGTGTCGAGCGTGCCCATAATCTGCAGAAGGGTTGTCTTGCCGGCGCCGCTCGGACCCACTATGCTCACTATGTCGCCCTTGTTGACTTTGAGGCTTATGCCCTTCAACACTTGAAGGTCGCCAAAGCTCTTTGTAATATTCCTTAGTTCAATCATATCATTCATTGTTATCCTACTTTGCTAATCCATTTCGACATCCAGGCAGACAACTTGGTCGTATGATATTGCCTTTCCAACGGCGCGGAGAATGAATAAGCCTCGTTGTTCTTGCCGTATTGATCGGGATAAATCACCATTACGCTGCAATGACTGAAATAATCCCGCGCCACCTTGTTCAACTTGTCGAACGGCTTTTGATAGCTGATCCCCCCGGGACGGGCGGTCACTATGACAAACAATTGATCTGCGCCTACACTGTCCTTCAACGCTATCACGTCCTGCCAGCTGTCAATCATTTTATACTCCGCCCTTACATTCTTATGGTAACGGTGAACATACTGGGAAATCAACCGTCCAGTCTGATCGGAAGTATGGAACTCTATTTTGCAACCAATCTCACCGGTCAGGCGCGCCAGCCTCCGTACCCACCGATAAAACCCGACTTCGAATTCCGCCTTTCCAGGCACGACGACAACAATCTTCCTAATCGAGCTGACCGGCATATTGTAACTTGCAATTATCAACTGGCGGTTCATGCTGTCAACCAGCGTCTGCGCGAAACGCCCGTAGAAGGAGGCATCACCGTCGTCCCCCTCGTGCGACCCCATGACAATCTCCGAGGCATCGTTCTCGCGCATGCTGTGTACGACTCCGTTCACACGATTCACCGCCAGACGGCTTTGAACCTGAACTGGCACATCGGCGGCCACGCATATTTCCTCCGCATCGTCAAGGATCTCCTTGCTCTCCCTCTGCGATTTCTCTGTGTAGTCAGCGTCATTTACCACATGCAGGCAAATCAGTCCGCGGTTGAGCGCCTGGTTCCGCATCATTATGGAGGTCTGCACGAGGTTGCGGATATTGGCCGTATCCTTGACCAACACTAGTATTTTCTCGTCGTCGGCGGGACGCGTCTGCGTGTCCTCCCGCCCGTCGTCGGCCTGCAACCTCAGCTTGCGCGCCGCCTGATCGGTCGCCATCGAGCTGATTATGCAGGAAATCAGAATCATCATCACCACGCCGTCAAGCACCGCGTTATTCATCAAAGGTACTCCTGGGGCGATTTCCACGCTTGTTCCCACCATGACCATCGCTATCGCTCCTGCCGCATGAGCCTCCGACAGTCCGAACATCATCAGCCCCTGAGCATGGTTGAAATGGAACATGCAACGGGCGCATGTCGACGCGATCAGTTTCGACAGCGTGCTTGCAAGCACTATGATCAACACGACCAATACCGCGTTCCAGTCGCTGACCAGCGGCTTGAGGTTCACCAGCATGCCCACTCCCACAAGGAAATATGGGATGAATATGGCGTTGCCGACAAACTCAATGCGGTTCATCAACGACGACGAGCGTGGAATGAACCGGTTGAATATCAGTCCGGACAAGAACGCGCCAAGAAGCCCTTCGATACCGCACAACTCCGCAAGGGCAGCAGAGAAGAACACCATTACAAGCACAAATATGTATTGTATGACCCGTTCTGTATAACGTTTGAAAAACGCCCTTATAACAAAAGGGAAGACCAAGATGACGCCTACAAAGTAAAGGATGCATTTAAGTGAGAAAAAAATCCAGAACCACGCGTCATTGGCCCCCCTGTACTGACCGGCGATTACGGCCAGCAATATGAGGGCGAACAACAGGGCGATCATGGTGGCCGAAATCGATATGGTCACAGACGGGTTCTTCGACAGGCCGTACTTTGCGACTATTGGATACGCCACAAGTGTGTGCGACGAAAAGATGCAGGCAAGGAGCAACGACGCGGAAAGCGTATATCCCAATAAATAATATCCTGTCACATAGCCGAATAAGAACGGTATCAACGAAGTCAGCGCCCCGAACACAAGTCCTTTCGATATATACCGCTTAAAGCCCACAAGATCCATTTCAAGACCGGCGAGAAACATTATATAGTATATGCCCACCTGTCCGAACAAAGTGAAACTCGCATCTCTGTCAAGCACGTGGAAACCGTTCTCACCTATTAAGACTCCTGCAAGAATGTAGCCTATGATGTGTGGAATTCGCAACCATCCGAACACCAACGGAGCCAACAATATAATAAGGAGTACGAGGAAGAACACCCACGTGGGGTCGGTTATAGGCAAATGTACGTATTGAGTTATAGCATCCATCATCGGGGTCTGTTACAGTCAAAAAGTAATGCAAAGGTACGAATTATTTTGAAAATCACGGAACGCTATGGTGATTAATCAAACAACGGGCGGCACATTGCAACGGGCATTACCTGAAAATGAAAGTAAAGTGGCTCCACACGGTCGTCAAAAAACCATAATGGCGCGTCATCACACGGAAACGCTCCAAAAGCGAGGCTATATGATTCTTCCGTGTCATTCCGCCCTCAAGGTAGTCGGTAAGGACCATTTGCGTATTGATATTTTTCAAATGCCTTTTCTCACCTTCCTTCATCACCCTTATACACCAATCCACATCAGCTGAATAACGATATTCGGTATCGTATGGCACGCAAATGTCACGCCTGGCATAAAATGACTGGTGACATACAAGCATGCCTCGTTTGAACGACTTCCAAGTCAGATTTGCCGGAGCGTCCAAATGTCGGTGCCGCAGAAACCTCCCATAATCATCAACGATGTCAGTATCGCCATAAATTATACCGACATCATCCACACTGTCCAGATTATCGAACACGTCCTCAATTGTCCGCGCGTCATGGAATTTGTCACCGGAGTTCAAGAAGCACACGAACTCACCCTTGGCTATGCGCAATCCCTTGTTCATGGCGTAATACAAGCCTTCATCACGCTCGCTTATGAAGGTGACATTGATCGCAGGATTCCTATCCTTGTACGCCTTTACAATGCCAGCAGTGCCGTCTTTCGACGCTCCATCAATAATGACATGCTCGATAAAGCCGCGATAAGTCTGACGCTCCACGCTTTCGAGCGTACGTTCCACCGTGTGTTCGGCGTTGTATGTGACGGTTATTACAGAAAGCAGGGGTAGTTTCATTATTCAAGAAGCATTTCATAGATTTCCATGTACCTACGCGCCACGCGATCCTCGCCATACGTATTGACCGCCTTCGTGCGCGCGTCTGTACACAACGACTCATAACGCACTTTGTCAAGGCACCACCTGATGCCGTCGGCGAAATCCTGTGAGTTCTTATATTCAGCCACATAGCCATTTTTCTTGTGGTCGATCATCTCCGGAATACCACCTACATTAAAGCCTACGCACGGAGTGCCGCACGACATAGCCTCGACAATCGTATTCGGAAGATTGTCTTGCAACGACGGCGTAACAAAGATGTCCACGGCGTTGTACAACTCTACTATCTCCTGCTCATCACTCAAATAATCAACAGGGAAGACATCGAGCGGAAGTGAATCCTTCACCTTCATCGCGTCGCCTCCGAGAACCACCACGCCTGTATTCTTTGCAAGCCCTGGGTCTTCAAACTTAATTATATTGCATGCTTCGACCAGGTACTTGAAACCTTTGCGCTCATCCGTAATGCGCTGCGAGCCAAATAGGATGAGGTGCTTGCCTGTAGGCAGTCCGCGCTTCCCGCGCATCTCCTCCATGTTCATAGGGCGGAATATCTGCGAATTAATAGCATTGGGAACGCTCGTTACAAACTGTCCCCGTGTCAGCGCGCTCTTGCCGGCCAAATCTGCAATCCATTTACTACAGCCCACGAAAGCCAGCCTTACTCCGCTATACAACTTCCTTTTCTGCTCATACACCTTGATCGCAGGATCGCTCGCCACGCCGCCATTAGAAAGCAGTTCGCACCTATAACAATAGTTTTGGTATTTTGCACACTCTCCCGAATAATGACATATACCGGTGAAGTACCACATGTCGTGCATCGTTATTACCACAGGCTTGCCCGAATGTATTATTTTATACAAGTCGGACATCGAAAGGAATCCCTGGTTGACCCAATGCAGATGTATTACATCCGACTGTTCAAATTCGTACAACTTGGTTATGTCGGTGCCCGTATTCGCTATATCCACCTGGAAAAGGTTGCGTTTGCTGAACCCGTTGGCGAGCCAAATACAAAAGCGTTCCCACATGAACTTCAAAGGCAGAAGCCATGAAGAGGGAATGGCGCTCACCGTCATGCAATCGGTTTGCTTGTCACGCACAAGCATTCTTGCCTTGACTCCGTTTTTCTTCAAGGCCTCCATAAGACGGGTTGCGGCAATAGCCGCGCCGCCGATCCGCTCCGACGTGTTGACGATAAGTACTCTCATTTCAAATGCAAAGGTACGCAAAAATCGCCAAGAATTATCGGTTGGAAACGGATAAACACATAAAAAACATAAAAAAACGCGTAAATTTATTGTGCGTAATGATTTAATCACTACCTTTGTATCACCAACCGCTTCAGTAGCTCAGTCGGTTAGAGCACCTGACTGTTAATCAGGGGGTCGTTGGTTCAAGCCCATCCTGAAGCGCCTATCCACTGCCATACACGGCAGTGGATTTTACTTGCAACAATTATAAGAAGATGAAACAAGCCCTTGTTTCCATTGTATGTGGAATATACCTCACAGATCTCTTTATCGGCGATATTGGATGGAGCTTAAACTTCCAATTAGCCGTACTCGCCTTGTTGGACTGCGCATTGATATCGCTTTACAAAATAAGGGCTGTTTACGCTTACGCGCTTGTCACTTATTTATTCTGCGCCGTGCTTGGTTCCACAATGTTGCGTGTGAGATACAACGGAGTCAGGTACGGAGTCCCGCCTCTGACCCACGACATTCAAGGGGAAGTTGTCGAGGAACCTTCCGCCAAGAAGAAAACCACCGCCGTGAAACTGCGGACCGGCAGCGGAGCGTTTGTACTTGTATATTTGAAGCCCAAACAAAAGCTCAGCATAGGCGACTGCATCAGCCTGCATTCACACTTTGGGACGTCACCAACTTGCACATTAGACAACAAAGACTCCACATACGAGGGTTATCATAAGTACCTGTTCTATCAAAGCGTCTCAGCGACCTGCTATGCCGGCGACTCATGGGAAAGGACGACAGGCATAAGGAGGAACAGGCTGTACACCACGCTGCACTCACTGCAACAAGATATGGTAAAAGAATACGACAAGGCGGGATTCGCAGGCGACGAGGGTGCGGTAATCGAAGCGATGACCACTGGAAGCGACATACATATATCCAAGCGGCTGAGGCGGCAGTTCTCAAGTTCGGGAATAAGCCACATACTGGCCCTGTCAGGCTTTCACCTTTCAATAATATACATGTTGCTCGAAATGTTCCTTTTCAATTCGCTCATGCCATTGAGGTGGCGGCTCATATCACGCGTCGTCACAATCTTGTTCATTACGGCATACGTGATGGTCGCAGGCGCGCCTCCGTCGCTTGTAAGGGCGGCCATCATGTGTTGCGCGATGATCGCCGGGCAGATGTTCCGCAGGAAGGTCGGCAGTCTCGACTCTCTTGCATTCACCGCTATGGTGATGCTGCTGTGGAATCCTCTGCTTCTGTTTAACGTAGGATTCCAACTTTCGTTCCTGTCAATGCTGGGACTCCTCACATTGGGAAACAATATAAACGACAGCCTGATCATAAAGAACACAATCATACGGAAGGTGACAAGCAGTGTATCGTCAACAATAATATGCAGTGCCGTGACTCTTCCCTTGGTCGCTTACTATTTTGGCACAATACCCCTTTTGTCCATAGTGAGCAACTTGCTTGCGGGCTTCCTCGCCACTGCATTGCTTTTCCTTGCGGCATTGTGGTGGTTGCTCATGTTCTGCCATTCCATCCAGCCCGTGGCAGGCCGGCTGCTTATGCATATTTCCGCACTTATAACCAGCATGACCGACTACATCGCGTCCATTGATTGGGCCACAATTGAATGGCATCCCAATAAGACAGGAGTCGCATTGTGTTATTTGTCAATGACTGCCATATATTTGATTTGTCGGAAATTCAAGATTCCGCCAACATGGCAAGTGCGCGGTTTTCAGCGGCTTCCATAACTTCACGTTCACCAGGCCCCTTGTCGTTGATGCCGCACAGGTGGAGTATGCCGTGTATTATCACTCTGTTCAATTCATCCGCATACGCCGTGTGCTGCAACTTGGAATTCGACATGACAGTATCCAAACTGATGAACACATCGCCGCTTATAGTTTTTCCCGTTGAATAGTCGAACGTTATTATGTCCGTATAATAGTCGTGCCGCAGATATTGCCGGTTCACATCAAGAATCTTCGCGTCATTACAGAAAACATATCCGATGTCCCCGGTCTTTTTGCCGTAAGAGGCAGCCACCCGGCTTATCCAGCCCCTCGTCTTCTGTTGATCGACAAGAGGCATTTCAACATCCTCACATTGAAAGCTTATCATAGTAACCGTCCTCCTTTATTGTCGCAACACCTTTATTATATATCTCGTTGGCATTATTGTAAATCTGATAATACCCGTTCATATCCCAGATATTGCGCGCTATCAGGGCTTTCAGTTGGAGTTTCAACAAAGGCATGGAACGTTCGAGCAATGAGTCGGTATACACTATCTCCGCCTTCTTCGCAAGGTCGAGAAGAATATCCATGACATCCTGACCGACTTCATACGAAGCCTGGTAGTCGGAGAACGTCTTGTAGTCCTTCATCAAGCGTTTGCGATTTTTCTCCGTATACCTCAAGCACGTTTGTATGACGCAGCTTTTCGCAAGTAGCTCACGATGTAATTGCGTATACATCGTTGTATCAAGGGGAACATAAACATCCGGCATTATTCCTCCGCCTCCATACACTACTCGATGATTCTTCAGCGTGGTATATTTGAGCGAATCGGCAAAGTGTATGCTGTCTGGATTTGTCAGCTCGCCGCTATTCAGCCTGTCAAGCATATCCTTGTTGTAATCCTCGGCATGCCCTTTCTCAAAAGGTTTCTGAATGCATCTGCCTGAAGGACTATAATAATGAGCGGTAGTCAGACGAATCATGGAACCATCGGGCAAATCGATCGGACGTTGCACCAAACCCTTTCCAAACGACCGTCTGCCGACAACCAGTCCGCGGTCGTTATCCTGTATGGCGCCAGTTACGATTTCGGAAGCAGATGCCGTATAACTGTCAATCAACACCACAACCTTACCCGTGCGCATGAATCCAGTTCCGTCGGCTCTGTATTCCCTTCGCGGCATGGCGCGCCCCTCAGTGAACACTATCAAATCGCCCTTGTCAAGAAACTCGTTGCTTATCTCGACCGCCGCCTGCAAATACCCGCCGCCATTCGCCTGCAAGTCGAGTACGAGGTCAGTCATCCCCTGGTCTTTCAGTTTATGCAAAGCGCTGACAAACTCCTGATGTGTTGTCGCTCCGAAATTGTTTATACGTATATATCCTGTCGTAGGGTCGATCATGTATGAGGCGTCGATTGAGAATACAGGTATCTTATCACGCGTTACAGTAAAGTAATGCAAACCTTTCACTCCCTCACGCATTATTCCCAATTTCACTTTTGATCCCTTTGGACCGCGAAGCCTGCGTTTTATTTCATCGTTTGTCAGTTTCTGTCCGGCAATCGACGTGTCGTTTACAGTAATGATACGGTCGCCCGCAATAATTCCGACGCGTTCAGAAGGTCCGTCGCTCACTGGTTGTACCACCACCAATGTATCCTCTACCATGTTATATTGCACTCCTATGCCCTCGAAATTGCCTTCAAGCGGCTCTGTGAGCAACTTCACTTCTTTTGCGGGTGTATATGCGGAATGAGGATCAAGCTGTTTGAGCATGCCATTGATAGCGTCCTCAACTATTTTGTTCTCGTCAACACTGTCAACATAAATTTGATTGATTGCAGACTCCGCTAAAATCAATTTGTGCAGAGGGCTGTTGACGAAAGGGTTGGTCGCATGATCTTGCGCTATCATGCACACCGCGAACATCCACAAAAGGGCTGGTTGTAATAATTTATTCATCACAAATACTTTTTAATGTCTGAGGGCAAGAACATACCGACATCCTTGCCGTATTTGATTAATTCACGTACAAGACTTGAGCTTATGCTCGCATACCGCTCTTCAGTAAACAGAAGTATCGTCTCTATGCCCGTCAGGCTTCGGTTGACATCCGCCATCTGCCGTTCATATTCAAAGTCCTTCATGTTTCTTACGCCTCTTACGAGTGCCGAGGCTCCTATCTGACTTGCGAAATCAGCGGTCAATCCGTCATAATGTGTAACTACGACCCTTGGGTCACTACTATACACATCTTTTATATAGCTTAGCCTGTCGTTTAGGTTCAGCAAGGCATGCTTGTCGGAATTAACACCTATAGCGACCACCACCTCATCGGCCAAACGCAATGAACGATCAACAATTGACTTATGCCCCAAGGTGAATGGGTCGAAACTCCCCGCAAACAGGAACTTTGTCATAATGAGTCTTCCTCCTTCATTTCCGTATCAGCTTCAGGCTTATCCTCTTCAATCACCAGATTGTTTATGATGAAGTTCTGACGCTCCATTGTATTTTTTCCCATATAGTATTTAAGCAGCTCCGGAACCTTGTCGGTCTTTCTCAGTGTGACTTGCTCCAGCCGTATGTCGGGACCTATGAAATTTTTGAACTCATCGGGCGAGATCTCACCCAGTCCTTTGAATCGTGTGATTTCAGGTTCGGGACCAAGCATATGTATGGCGTTTTTCCTTTCTTCCTCTGAATAACAATACAGCGTAATGAAGTCATTTTTATCATCGGGCTTTCCCTTCATCAACTCATCAAGCGCGGCTTTCTTTATACGTTTTTTTCTGTTACGCACTCGGAACAGAGGAGTCTGCAGGATATAGACATGCCCCTTTCGAATCAGCTCTGGGAAAAACTGCAAGAAGAAAGTGATCATCAGCAGGCGGATGTGCATTCCGTCAACATCCGCATCAGTTGCCACAATGACTTTATTATACCGCAAACCATCGATTCCGTCTTCTATGTTCAATGCGGCCTGAAGCAAATTAAACTCCTCATTCTCATATACGACCTTCTTTGTCAGCCCGTATGCGTTAAGGGGCTTTCCAAGGAGTGAGAATACGGCCTGCGTCTCCACATCACGGCTTTTTGTAATACTGCCACTCGCAGAGTCACCCTCTGTGATGAAGATGCTGCTGTCCTCCTTTTTGTCACCCTTCAAATCATTGAGATGCACACGGCAGTCGCGCAGCTTCCTATTGTGCAGATTCGCTTTCTTCGCACGCTCACGCGCAAGTTTGGTCACGCCGGCAATCGCCTTCCGCTCGCGTTCATTGTCAAGGATTTTCTGCTGTATGATTTCCGCTACGTCAAGATTCTTGTGAAGATAATTATCCACCTCCGTCTTTACGAAATCACCGACAAACTTGTTTACGCTTATGCCGCCATTCGGCTCCATTGTAAGCGAACCCAACTTGATCTTGGTCTGACTCTCAAATTGTGGTTCCTGTATGTTGATGGCTATTGCGGCGACAATCCCGTTGCGTATGTCCACATACTCATAGTTTTTATTAAAGAACTCCTTGATTGTTCGCGCTATATGTTCCTTAAACGCACTTTGATGCGTGCCGCCTTGGGATGTATGCTGACCATTAACGAACGAATGATACTCCTCGCCATATTGTTCGTTGGTATGTGTGAACGCTATCTCTATGTCATCCCCCTTCAGATGGATTATATCGTAAAGGGGTTTGGTGTCCATTGTGTCTATTAGCAGGTCTTTAAGCCCGTTGCGACTTATAATCCGCCTCCCGTTGTAATATATTTCAAGTCCGGTGTTCAGGTATGTATAGTTCCTGAGCATTGTCTCAACGAACTCGGTTTGGAACTGGTAATTGAGAAACAGGGTGTCGTCGGGCTCAAAATATACATACGTACCCGATTCCTCGTGCGATTCCTCTGTGACATCGCTCTTCAGCACGCCTTTCTCGAACTTCGCGATACGCACCTTGCCGTCACGATAACTGCGAACCTCATAAATGGAACTCAATGCGTTGACGGCTTTCGAACCAACGCCATTCAGCCCCACGCTTTTTTTGAACGCCTTGGAGTCGTACTTTCCTCCCGTATTCAGCATGCTGACAGCCTCTATCAGCTTTCCTTGTGGAATTCCACGCCCGAAATCGCGCACACTGACAGCCTTTCCGTCGGCAATCTCCACCTCGATGCGTTTCCCCGCATTCATCTTGAACTCATCGATGGAGTTGTCTATGGTTTCTTTTAACAACACATATATACCATCCTCCTCATGCGAGCCGTCACCCAACCGTCCTATATACATTCCCGGACGGGTGCGTACATGCTCCATGTCGCTTAAATGGCGTATGTTCTCATCTGTATATTCCACACTGTTTATTTTGCCTTCCTGATCCTCTGCCATGTATTATATTCAGTTTCCTAATCTTTTTACTTCATTGTATCGATCTCTATAGTCGGGGCGGCTCCGACAGCCTGCAAGCGTCGGGCTCCATATATCATAATGGTTTTTTGAAGCATCTTCTGCGCTTATGCTGTCTCCGTTCGAAATATATCCACTGCGACTGAACCTTTGAATTCACTTCCAATTCAGGGTTCGTCTCCACATATTTATAACCTTCGGATATATAGTTGGGCAACAGATCATAGAACAACACGGCGTTCACACCTTTCCCTTGATATTCAGGCAACAGCCCTACGAGCATCAAGTCGAGAGTGTCGGGTTTCTTCCATTTCAAGGCTTTGAGCAAATAGAACCATCCAAACGGGAACAATCTGCCCTTGGCTTTCTGGAGGGCTTTCGAGAGTGAAGGCATCGAGATTCCCACACATATCAATTTGCCGTCCCGGTCGGTTATGATTGAAACGAGTTTCAAATCAATAAACGGAATGTAAATCTTCACATAATGGTCTATCTGCTTGTCGCTCAACTCAGAATAGCCGAATAATGGCTTGAACGCCTCATTTATCACTTGGAAGATCTCCCTGCCATAATCATCACGCAACTTCTTTATCGACTTATACTTCTTTATCTGCAATCCATACTTCTCAATCACTATCTTGGCGATCCTCGTCAGACGTTCCGGAACACCTGTTTCCCTCGGAACTGTCATCAGCAGCTCAATCCAATCCGCCTCTTTCTCAAACCCAAGAGCCTCTATATGCTTGGGATAGTAAGGATAGTTGTATATGGTGGCGTTCGTACCAAGTTCCTCAAAGCCTTCGACCAACATCCCTTCTGCGTCCATATCAGTAAAGCCCAACGGACCTTGAATTGTATCCATGCCATGCGCTTTCCCCCATGTTGCCACCGCGTCGATCAGAGCCTTGCTGACATCCATGTCATCGATAAAATCAATATATCCAAAACGAACCATTTTCTGCTTCCACCGCTCGTTCGCCTTCTTGTTGATTATACCCGCAATCCGGCCTACAATCACACCGTCCCTGTATGCAAGATAATATATCGCATCGCAAAAATCCATTGCGGGATTTTTTTCAGAGAAGGTGTCAAGCATATCCTCATAGATGTCAGGCACAGAATATGGATTATCTTTATACAACTCGTAATTAAACCGGATGAATTTCTTCAATTCACTCTTCGTCTCAACCTGTTTTATTAGAACTTTACCCATATATTTCCATTATGAACAGACAAAGTTACAAAAAAAATCACTTGCCAAATACCATTTTATGATTATTAACTAAGTGCCTGTCATCAACTGGATGTCTGCGGTCGTACATTACCGACGTAAGTGACAAAGTGAGCCGGGCCTGGGACGTACAGATGAGACCACTGGCTTTGAACCTCTCATGTTCCACAGCATCCTTTGCCGGGACACCGCGGCTGTGTCAACCATAAACGTGACTAAGCCGCAAAGTGTATCAACCAAAAATAAAAGTAAAGTTCAACCGAGTCAACCCGTATTAAAAACAAGGCTAAAAGTAGTCAACCAAAAACGTTAACTACAGTCTGCTAAGAGCGTTAAACTACAACTCATCCATCGT